>DSBB01000258.1 GCA_011046175.1 Candidatus Hydrogenedentota bacterium
AAAAAATATACGCCGCCGCAGCCGCCGTAGTGCAGTACGGGGCGTTCATGAGAATCAGGCGCCGAAGATGTCGCGTCGGCGGCGTAAGCGCCGGAACAGACCACAACAACAAACAGGCAAATACAATATAGGCGCATGGGAACTGCTCCTTGTCAGGCACAGGCCAAACGGTTTCTAATGATGTAAACGTTGACAGGCGGCCGGTGTGTCGGCGGGGAAAACTTTCGGCGCGCGAACGGCGCGTTTTGCCATTCCCGCGAGTGCGTTGCCCGGACCGACTTCAACAGCCTCAAGGCCGTCGAGTTGTTCCATCACGGTCGTCCAGTGAACAGGGGTGTACAATTGTTCCTTCAGCAACATGCGGATGCGCTCCGCATCGCTTTCTTTCCCGCCGCTGACGGATGAAAGAAACGGAATTGCCGGAGGCGCAACAGTCATGTCGTTCAACAGTTTTGCGAGTTTATCCGCAGCGGGACCCATAAACCGGGAATGGAACGGGCCGGACACGCGCAATGGCAGAATGCGGCGCGCGCCGTTGTTTTTAAGCGCGGTGATGGATGCGTCCAGCGCGGCTTTTGAGCCGCTGATAATTATCTGTCCGGGGCCGTTGTAGTTTGCAATCTGCGCGCCGTCGCACAGCAACGGCGCCACATTTTCCGAAGCCATGCCGATGACCGCGGCCATGCCGCCTTCGGGAACATCCTCGGACATGAGCCGCGCCCTTTCGAGCACAAAGGGAATAGCCTCGTCAAATTGGAGCGCGCCCGCAACCACAAGCGCGGTAATCTCGCCCAAACTGTGGCCGGCGCATAAATCGGGGCGGATGTCAAGGGCTTGGAGATGCGCCGCAATGGCGATTTCAGTGCATAAAAGCGCCGGTTGGGCGTTGCGCGTATCGTTCAATTCTTCCTGGGCGCCATCAAAAAGGACGGCTGTTACCGATTCGGGAAGCAGGGAAATGGCGCGGTCGAAAACGGCGCGCGCCGCGTCGGACGCTTCCAAAAACAACCTTGCCGTTCCCTCTTTCTGGCTCCCCTGACCCGGAAAAAGAAACACTGGCATGGATAACCCCTCCGTGGATTGCTATTGAGCCGCCTTCTGTTCATCGTGAGCGGCGGGTTCCGAACTCTCGCTGCCGGTGTTTATCAGTCCCGCTTGCCGCAGTTTCATGATGTTGTTGTGGATATGCTCATTCAAATTGTTTTCGATGGCGACCCGCGCCCCGTAGACGGCATTTTCAATGCCCCTGGGGAAACAGGAGCCGTGTTGCACAATGACGGTGCCGTTAATGCCCAACAGCGGCGCGCCGGGCTGTTCGTTGGGGTCAACGCGATGGCGCAGCTGGCTGAGCGCCTTGCGCGCGAGCACGGCGCCAATCTTACTCATGGAGGAACTTTCAAAATATTCGCGCAACATCTTGCCCATGAAATAGGCCGCCGCTTCGCTGGTCTTTAGAAAAAGATTGCCAATGAATCCGTCGCACACCACCACGTCAGCCTTGCCCTCGTACAACGTGCGTGGTTCGACATTCCCGACAAAATTAACATGCTTCGCCGCGGACAGGTTGTGGTACACTTCCCGGGCGACCGCGCCGCCCTTGCCGCCTTCCTCGCCGATATTAAGCAATGCAACCCGCGGCTCTTCCACGCCAAGCGCGTATCGTGAGTAGGCAACGCCCATTTCGGCAAACTCGCACAGCTGCCGCGTGGTGCAGTCCACATTGGCGCCCAGATCAAGCAACACCACATCGCCCGTCATGGCGGGGAAAGCCTGGCTGATCGCAGACCGCGCCACCCCGTGTATGGAACCCAGAATGGTGCGCGCCGCCACCATCACCGCGCCCGTGTTGCCCGCGCTTACGACGCCCTGCGCTTCCCCTCCCTTGACAAGGCGCATCGCAACAAGCAGCGAGGATTGCTTCTTTTGGCGCACCGCCAGCACCGGCTGTTCGTGCATGCCGATCACCTGCGGCGCGTGCTGGATGGTAATGTTGCCCTTTTTCGGGTATGCCGCCAGTTTTTCCTCAATCTGGGCTTCGTCGCCCACCAAGATAATTTCAATGTCGGAGTTTAAGCTGGCGTGAACGGCGCCCTCGACTTCCACGTCGGGAGCATGGTCTGAACCCATGGCATCCAAGGCGATTCGCACGGCAGGGTATCCTAATCTAAAGCGGATTAATCCGTTTCGGGCTTAACAACAACGCGTCCCTTGTAGAATCCGGTTTTCAAGCATACACGATGGGGCAGCTTCGGTTCGCCGGAATCCGGACATTCTGTTACGTTTGCGTGGGTAAGCGCATGATGCGAACGGCGCATGCGCTTTTTCGTGCTTCCCGTTCGTCTCTTGGGTACCGGCATGATGCATTACTCCTTCGTCTTTTGCGGGGCCAGTTCGGGGAATAATTCCGCCAAAGCGGCCAGCCCGCGGTTGCCTGTCTGTTCTGGATCATGGCACGCTGCGCAATGGCAGGCGCCTTCATTCTGGTTTGCGCCGCAACGGGGACAAAGCCCCCGACATTCATCCCGGCACAAAAATCGGGAAGGCTGCGCAAATACCACCTCTTCCCACACATACGGGGCGAGATTTATCTCATATCCCTGAAAAGAACGGCGCGCGTCTTCTGAACTTGAAGCGTCACGCGTGTCGCCCGCCGTCATTTCCAGCGCATGTCCGATCTCTTCGAACACGGATGCAGGCCCTTCGGCGAACACCCACGCCACTTCCACTTCAAAAGGCGATTGTGCCGTTTCCAGACAACGCACACACGCGCCTTCATAGACGCCGCTTATGCGGCCGCGGAACAGGAACTCATCACCCAGACGCTCGAACCGCCCGCGCACCAGCGCGGTTTCCACGGGTAAAGCCTTCGTATCAGGCGGTTGGATGGACGATACGCGCACACGCTCCTCGAAAACGCATCCCTCTTCTCGGATACTGGTTACGGAAATTCTGAGGGTATTCACGGCTCCACCTCTCTCAAGATGTGTGCGACTGCAGCAAGTATAGCAAAACAACACGCAAAACTTCAATCTTTCTGTCTGTTTCTGTGTTGTTTGACCATGACAAGCGCCCTTAACCCGGATATTTCACCGGATGATCTATATGACGGAACAAATCAAACAAAAGGCGCCAAGGCCGGTTCCAACGTGATCGGGAGGGGGGGTTGACAGTTGGGTTTGATTTTTTTCGCACACATTACGAAACTTCGCGGATTATCCGCGGACCCTGTGTCCAAAACCACCACAAATGTTCCACAACGGGCGTGAGTCTGTCGTATGTTTTTACTGTCGCCGGGTGGAACGCCTTCTCCCACGCCGCCCGGTGCGCGCCGCTGTCACACCCCGCAAGGTATACAAACCGCAATGACGGATTTTCGCCCGGCGCAGGGATGTCCGACGGCGTAAAATATCCGTCGCGCAATAAAAGACCGTTTGCTGTGCCGTGCGAAGCGATAATCACCACCACCCCCTGCCTGACAGCCGTTTGAATCGTGTCGGCGTCTATGGGCAGCAATACGGCGCTTCCCGGACCGTAGCGCGCGACGCCGGCGCATGCCATGCGATACATGGCGAGTGAAAAAAGGAAACGGGGAAACCGGTTCAAGTCTTCATAGACCATGAACACTTTTCCGCGGGCGATTTCATCGGTAACTTTTAACTCCGCCAGCGCCGTCAACGATATCGCAACAAACAGAACCAGCCATGCGAAACAGAGGAATCCTCTTCCCAGACGGTGCAAGAATTTCCTTTGCGTCATCCAGGCAATATACGGCACAGGACGTGACGAACCCAATGCCGCTTTAAGCGCCGCATAGCCCCAGAAAACAATCCATACAATCAGTAATTTACGTCCGAAACTCAACAACCATACCTCTGTGGGCAGGGGTTCCACAAGATCACGGTGATATACCATGCCATAGGAGAGCGCCAGCAGAAGGAGGATAAAAACGGCCAGTATCAGGCCAAGGAAGGCATAAAGCGTCAACGCTTGGTTTCGGTGAACCAAGGAAAACTGCGATACATCCCGGTTGCGCCACAACAGTGGGTTGGGCAGCAGACCCGCATAGCAGCACAATGCGGCAACACGCTCCCCAAATCCGGGCCGAATCATGCCGTCTCGCCTCTATAATTCGAGGTCAAAGGGCAGGGCGTCAACAATCTGTTCAATAATTTCATCCGGGGAGGGACTAAACAACATGCCGATAAATATTACCGGCGAAAATACCGTGTAGATGACGAACCAGACGAGGGAAGATACCCATATAAACGGCACGAAAAACGAAAGTCCGAACGTTTTGTTATCCATATCACAAAGCCTTTCTTGTCACATTCATCTGACGCGCGCCGAACACTTGCTATTCTTCTTTTTCCTGGTCATCCGTGGGCATCCCAAGCGCCTCGGACAATAATTCTATCAAATCAATAAGCAGCGACATCGGCGTATGTCTGCTGAACATGGCGACAAAGAAGAGCACCGGCATGGCCAGGGTAAGCACGATATTGATCAAGAGCCAGCCCAGCCACACCCCCGGCACATACAACGCCATAATGAAATTCTTGTCATCCATCTTTAACCTCTCCCATATCACATTCGCGGCGCGACATACTCAGACCGCCGTATGCCAGACGCATCCCTGTATCCGCCCGCGCCCTTACATCATTCGGTTATCGAACGTATTATATATGGCTAGTTCACTTCGTACAACAAATAATACGGGCCATGCGTGAAATTCAAATACAATGACCCGTAATACACATCAACATAAAATTCATGACTGTAGACGCCCGGTATGGGATCGCCCAGATCATCCACGGGAAATACGGGGGCGAATTCGCCCCTGTCGGCAATACCGGCCAAGCCGAGATTATTCATTTCCGGCCACACGAGGTAATACGAGTCGTTCACCGGCTCTCTTCCGTCATAGTTAAAAACGACCGTTATCGGGATCGTTCCCGCAATATACCCGGCATCCGAACGCACTCGCCAATAAAGGGCGGCCAACGTGGGCAGATGCTCGCCGCCCACATTCTTGACCAACAATGTTGCGGGCGGATCGGCGGGGTCCACCTCAATGATTTGTGAACGCGGCGAGGTGAAGGTCGGCGTAAATTCAAACTCGGGATTCGGAAACGACGTCGCCGTAAACGGCTCATAGTCAACATCCAATCCGCGCGGCATTGTAAAATACTTGCCGTCTGGAGAACCATCAATAACCGGGTCAAGCATATTTATATTCATCCGGAACGGCGCGGCCACGCCCGTAAAGGAAATATCCACAAGATTCCCGTAGTCGCCGTAGGAAAGCGGCCTGTCCGTGGCTGTCGTGAGGGTGACAATCCCGCTGTTTTGCGCAAAGTTCCAGTCCGCGACGAGCCCGCCCTGTCCGCCGGCAACCTGGGTCGCCGTCCAAGGCAGCGCCGGGTCGGTGGTGATCTCGAATTGCAGGGCGCCGATATTTCTGGGCATGTAATCAGTATAAATTCTGACCACGGCGGCGCCGTCGTCTTGAATTCCTTCCGTACGCAAGCCAATCTGACCGAGCTTGGCGTCATTGGAATAATCGAAGGCGGGAACATTCCCAACCTGATAGGTCTCTTTCACCGCGGGATCAACCTCCTCGACTTCAAGGCGCGCCTGCACGGTTATGGAGGATTCCTCATTAAGCGTTACGTAGGACAACACCACATGGGAACGCAAATCCTTGGGCAATGATTGCGGATTTTCAGCGGATGGGTTGGTGCGGCACCAATCCAACAAACTTTCAAAAATCGGGATGGTGACGGGTGCACCGTTCGGATCAAAGGAGCGGGGAATAATTTTGGTGTCCGTGGCGTAGAAATGACCGCCGCTTACCGTGCTCATTTGGATAAGGGGATTCGCCTGCACGGTGTTACCGAATCCGATCGGGAAGAACCGAACCCGAGCCGCTTCGAGAATATCCTTGACCGTGCTCAATTCACCGGGCGGCGTTGTCACCCGTCCGTCGGTAACGGCCACAAGAATCCTTTCGGCAAGCCGGTCAAAATCAGGCAGCGTCCAGTCCATATAATACAACTTAAGAGCCGCCTCCAATATGGCCGGATATAGCGGCGTCGCGCCATATTCAAGCACATCCGTATTTTCAATACGATACTGCAACACGCTCTTGTCTGAAACAAATTCTTCCCCGGCAAGCGGGTCGGCGGGGTCGGGCGCGCCTGTAATCATCCGGATACTGCTGTGCCACCATGGGCGACGCTCGTTAAACACGGCTAGGCCGACCTTGTAGTGCGCGGGAAACTCCTGCAGCATTTCGCCGACAGTCTGAATGTACATGGCGTCCAGTGGCATGCGCCCCCCGGGATCGAGTTGCCCGTCATTAATCAAGTCAAGCGCCGCCTGCTCCATACTTGCGGAATAGTCCAGCATTATTAAAACAGAAAATGTCAGGTCCTCGTCTTTCTTGGTAAAAAGGTTGGTCTCTGACAATTCAAGAGGCACCGAGTCTTCCAGAATCTGCGCCTGCAATGTGCTCAAACGATACAACGTGTTTTCATCGAGGAAATTGTCTTCATATCCCGGGAAAGGCCGTTGAGCGGCGTCGCGCAACAGGAAATTGAAGCGCAGCAGCGACGGCGGTCTCATTCTGGGCACGGCGCCTTCAATGGTCAATTCCGCAATATCAAAGGTTATGGCGACTTCAACAGGCTCGACGGGCAACGCATTGGGCGGCACGTTTTCCGCCTGAATCAACAACGTTGCAGTGGCGCCCGCCCGAATGCGTCCGCGGTCAATGGCCACGCTGATGAACTGCCAGTCTTTAACGGCGCTGCTTGTGCCGATGCTGCGTCCGCGGGACGGCTCGACATAAATCCACTCCGGGTGATTCGAGGTAATGACGAAATCCAGCGGCCAGCCGGCGTCGCCAAAATTCGCCACTTCAAAAGGAAGGGTTGACAGTGTGCGCCCAAAATTCAGCGTGCCCGGACGCACTCCGATGATAATGCTGTAGGGCACCCGAACGGAAATGTCCACCGGCGCGAAAGGCATTTCAGGATCGTTGGAACGGATCAGGAAACGATGCGTGCCGCCCGACTGATCAAGGCCGAACCGATTCGTGGTAACACGCACCTGCTGTTCGCGATTTGGCCGGAGCTGTCCTTGCTGGGGCGTCACCGCCGTAATCCACGCAGGTTTGCCTTCCATATTCACCTGCCAATTCAAATCCGCCTTGCCGATGTTCCGCACAATAAAAATATTGCTGTCTTCGCCGATTTCAATCACAACAAAGGGGACATTGTTGGCGTCTGTGCCGTCACCGATGATTTCTATTTTCGGGAACCGCTGCGGCTTTACCGACACGCGCACTTCAACCGGAGTATCGCCCGGCGCGGAAGACGCGACCTCGAAGGTATGCAAGGACTCGTCTATGTCCTCGGGCAAAAGGTCCCGGTCAATGCTTACGCGCACCAATTGCGTTATCGCGCCGCCGACCGTGCCTGAAAGCGGTGAAATTACGAGCCACTCGGGCAGTGACGTCCCGTTTATGCTCCAATCAATCTGGCTGGGACCCTCATTCCAGATGCTGATTTCCCGCCGGCTCAACAGCGTGCCGAACTCCAATTCTGTCGGTTCCACCTGAAGCGCGTCAGGAATCGGGTCTGCGGGACGTGTCAACGTAATGCGCAGCTCCCGAGACACGCCGCCTGCAAACACCGTAAGAGGGATGTTGTACGTTTTCGGGCTCAAATTGGCCGGATTTGCCGTAATCGTAACCGTGGCGGAATCATCCAATACGCCCTCTTCCGCGGATAATTCGATCCATCCTGCGCTCGCAGGCTTTTCGATGCGCCAGTTTATCGGCTCGTCACCTTCGTTGGTGATGGTTACCTGTTCTTGAACAGTTTGCCGGGTTTCCCCAAAATCAATCGCCGCGGGGTCAATATTGAAGTTTACCGGCGCGCCAACCGTCATCACCACCGGTATGACGGCGGTTCGCGATGACGCCGCATGAACGATTTGCACGGACGCCGCATAGTCCCCCGGAGCCAGTCCAATCGGATTTGCCCTAACCCGCAGGTCATAGGGATTGGCGCTGGTCACGTTCGCCGCCTCCGAACTGAGCGTCAGCCATTCCGCGCCGCCGTTCAAACTAATGGCAAGCGGCACAGGTTCAGCCGAGGGCGTTTCCAGCCGCACCAGCTGGGTTTCCGGTTGCGTCAACAACCCGAAGTCCAGCGCGGCGGGGCTTGCGGTGAAGGCGGGCGCCAACACGCTCACCCCCAGCGTGGTGTCGCCGCCATTGGATAATACATCCAGCGTTGTCTCGTATGGCTGCGCAGAAGGCGCCAATCTCGCGCGGTTGATCCTTACGGTGACGCCCTCGGCGGCGCCGCGCAACACCGACCCCGAAGACGGCTCGACCGTCAGCCAATCCACCCCTTCGGGCACCTCGATTTGCCATTGCAATACGGCGTCTCCCCTGTTTAACACCTCAACAAGCAGTTGACTCTCCGTATCTTCAAAATCCAGCGCGGCGGGCTCGATCGCCAGCACAGGCGTGCGCACCCGTTCAATGGCCGCCACCACGTCCTGTGAACCGCCATTGCTGCTAATGCTTATTATTGCCTGCAATTGTTCCGTACTATCCGGTAATTGGTCGCTTATCAGAAATACGCGCAATATGCTGTTGGTTCGTGTGGTGGAGGAAATTGTTCTACCCCGTTCCTCTTCGCCGTCCACCGCCATTTCAAGCCACGGGGCGTCAGTGGCGGCTGTCCAACGCAACGTGCCCCCCCCGTCATTGGCAATCACTATTTGCGCTTCTGACCTCGAATCACTGAGCGTAATGGCAATCGGACTCACGTTCAGCACAGAGGAAAACGGACAGCCCGTCATGCTCAACGCGAACACCACGCTTAGCGACAACATAACGCCATGCCTGGCAAACGATCTCATATCATATATCCTTTTTTCGCTGAAAAAACAGGCGTTTCCCGCCTCGCCCGGGGACATGCCCCGTGGGAATCATCCTTGTTTCTGTCATCATGGTTGCGCTTCAATACGTGTTACCTCAAAACCGAACACATCCGTGTCAAGCAGCAGCTGCGCCGGATACAAGCCGGCGGGAAGCGTTGCCGGATCAAAATGCAGCAGCAGGTCTTCCGATTCACCCGACAACAACGTTCCCGACGGGGTTTCTCCGACGGCCAGCGGCGTCCAATTTTCATTCTCATCCAAAACGGACCAACTGAACTGATCGACTGTCAGGCTGCTGCCTGCGGGCGTCACGATCTGCGCCGACCACGTAAATCTGTCCCAACGACCGTTGACTATCGTAACGGGAACCGTCTGGGTGCCCAGCACGAAGCGGATCACAGACGGGCGCGTAAGCCTGCCGGGACGCGAATCATCATCCGGCCAGGGGTCCACAAAGTCCGGCAATCCGTCGCCGTCGTTGTCCCATGCGCCCGCCGCTTCGGCGTCTATATTCGGCTCCACCAGGTCAATAATGGTTTTTGAAGGCGCCGCCAAATCCGCATCTTCGGCGATGCGCAAGGGCCTCTTGAGGTTCTTCGGTCCCGACGGATACAGGAAGTACACCGTTTCCGAGGGACGCGTGTCTGTGGCGGGCGCGAAGTACATGGTGTTGTCCAAGCGCATATCCAAGAAGAATTCCGGCTCCACGCCCGCATCGTATGCGGCGTCAACAAACGGCCACAAGTTGGACAGCGTAATGCGCAGCAGGTTGCCGGACGATGCGTAGGGCAATGCGTATTCGCGCGGCGTCAGCATCCGGTATATGCCGTCATTTTCCGGCACAAGACGCCAGTTGGGCGTGATTTCACTGCTGTCATAAACCAGCAACCCCTCGGGCGCCAATTCCACCTTCATGGAATAATTGTCCCAAAACGCGTCTTCAACCTCGGCCGGGACGCCTTCTCCCATCATGGGCATAAACCGCATCCTGAACAGATTGACATAACGCGGCACATAATCGGCGCGCACATATATCTCCGCCTGCGCCACCTCGTCCCATGTGGGGGCGGCGTAGTTGTAGTTAATGCCAGTGGTATACATGGAAATCTGACCGGCGCGCACATCACCCGGCCAGAATCCGCCTGACTCATCAAAGTAGCCCGCCACCTCGCTGCCATCGGGTTGCGTATAGTTCACCCGTACCTTATAGTTGCCGCTGCTTTGGCTGGGCGTTACATAGGTAAGAACTATCTGATTCTGCATCTCCTCCCAGATGCGCCCCGGCTCATCACGCAGCGAGAGCGAAAGCTGCTGTATGTCCGTCGTGCCTGATTCGAGGGCAAGCGTGACCTGCACCTCTCCCAAGCCGTCATTTGATTGCACGGTAAGGTCCGCCTTGCCGACTCCGTAAGGGGTTAGCAGTAAAGCGGGATCAACCGTAACGGTGACGAGGCTCTCGCCGCCCGGCGGGGTAACGCCACTGGCGGGAACCACGTCCGTCACCCACTGATAATCGCCTTCCCGAATAATGGACCATGTGAGGGGGCTGCTACCGGTATTGCGCACCTTGAATTCAGCGACGTTTTGGGTGTCGTCAAAAACAATCGGCGAAAGCACCAGAGACCGTTTGTATCCCAGCAGTTGCACCAACTGTTCAGCGGACCCGGCATTATAAAAATACCCGCCGGTTTCTTCCGCCAGTGGAATGAGGTCGGGATAATTAATGCTTACACCGGCGCTGTAAGCCAGGGGATACAGCCGAACGCCGAGACTTTTTGCGTCGGAAGAGGCGGCGCTCGCCCCCACTTGTGACGAATTGTCGTTGCCGTCAGTTATGAACAAGACGGCGCGCACATCAGCATCATCGAAAGGCAGCGTATCAGACGCATCCTCAGCGGCGACGCGGTTGACGGCGTCTATGACCGCATCCCAAATATCAGATGTGCCGTACAGCTGCGGCGGCACGTTGAAATTGTACAAGGCCGCCTTCAGCGATTCCCTGTTCGTGGAAAACGGATGAATCAGCCTGTTCAACGGCTGACGGTCATTGTGATACATCAGCGCAACCCGGTAGCTGGGCGGCAGATCATCAAGAAACATGGCCACGGCGTCGCGCACTTCATCCAGCACTTCGCCCGGCTCGCGCGGCGCCGACGGGTCGTCCACGCCGGCGTTGTACATGCTGCCCGTATAATCGAGCATAACGACAAGATTGACTTTGAGCTGTTCAGGGCCGTCAACCCACATGGCAACTTCGTTAAGGTCCAACGGCGCTTCGTTTTCACTGATGCTGAAACGAATCTTCGCCATGTCTTCTTCCGTCCGGGTGGGGATGACGCGCCCGAGGGTGTCGCGCAACATGAACACAAACCGCATCAGGTATGGGGGACGGCCTCGGTTAATGGCGCCCTGAACGGTCATGGGCGGCCTTTCCGCGCGAACCTGCATCTCCCAGGGCGGCACCGCGTCAATACGCGCCTCGCCGTCTTCATCCCATGCCTCAATCCACAACGCGCGGTATTCCACATCTTCCGTCATGACCGTTCTGTCAATCGTCACCACAACGCGTCTTGCGTCCACAAAACGGCCCTCGCCAATGGCAAACACGCCGTCAGGCCCGTTGGTGTCGCCGGTCATGGGCGCAACATCCACAATAAGGGGATTCTCGACGCCTTCGTCGTCATGACGTATCCTGAAATAAAGGCGGGAGTCAAGGGGGCCGATATTAATCACCCAGAACTCCTGCTGCGTCTCGGTGCG
The DNA here is from genome assembly GCA_011046175.1 of Candidatus Hydrogenedentota bacterium. Classification (GTDB taxonomy): domain Bacteria; phylum Hydrogenedentota; class Hydrogenedentia; order Hydrogenedentales; family CAITNO01; genus SLFT01. The sequence continues at coordinate 11,719 of DSBB01000258.1, forward strand.
CCCGAAATCAAGCAAACGTTTCAATGTGTACGTAATGGCGTTTTCATCCGGCGGATCGGAGGCGATCACAACGGGCAGGGATACTTCTTCAAGAACAAGCGGCACGGTGACGACGCCGTCCTCGTCAAGCACTTCGACCGCGAGCTCGTAGTTGCCCGCGCCCGGTATCGCCTCGGCCGGATCGCTCACGCGCACCTGGACGGAGACGGATTCGCCGGCAAGCAGTGTGCCTGACGGCGTCTCCACGGAAATAGGCGCGTTCGTCTGGTCAACTGCCTGTCCGCGCACCCGCACGGAAATGGTCCATTGCAGCGTTCTCCTTCCGGCGTTGCGGAGGGTCAGCGTCGAAGCGGGCTGGGAACCGGGAGAGGCGTCATCGGCTGCCGCCAACCGCGAATAGTACAAGTCAAGCGTCGCCGGGTCCACGACCAAGTCCGTCAAAGGCGTTCCAAATCTGATCTGAACGACAGCATCGTGCCCCGGGGCGTCAGGCGTGGAAATGCGGAAGCCGAAATCCGTGCGTTCCTGCGTCCACTCCACCTGCACCGTAACACTGCTCTGTCGCGCCAGGGCGCCGCCGTTGGGCGTAATAATCATATCGGGCGGCAGATCCGTGGTGTCCGCACTCGGATCATTCCCGGCAAAATACGCAATTGTCCAGTTCACCGCGGTTTGACCGCGATTTTCCAAACGGAACTGCGCGCTTAACGCGCCGGGCTGAAGCGTCAACAGTTCCGGTGTTGCATATAATAGCGACGAAACAACCAGCGAAACAGGCACAATGCGCTCGAACTTCCGCGCCTGAATGCGAACCGCCATATTGGCGTATGTTCCGGGTTCCGCTTCGCCTCTGCGCGCTGTCAGCGTAATGTGTTCCACCCCTGGCGCCAGCGTTCCCGATGTTTTGCTGATTTCGAGCCAGTCAATTGCGCCCGTGGTCCATTGGGACTCTTCGGTCTCACGGACCAAGGTGTCAAGCGTCCATTCTATAGGCCGCGAACCCAAATTACTTAGCGTAAGACGCCGCTCGGTCTGGTCCCCGCTGAAAACGATGGACGCCGGAGTCACCTCCAGCTGAGTGGTTCTATGGCATCCCGTCAGTGTCAAACTGACGCAACCAACTGCCAACAACAACGCGACCCCGCATATTTTCTTTTTCATCATACCGCCTCGGTGCTTTCTTGTCATCGCCGCAACCGCACGGCTAAAAATCAATTAATTCTTCCAACAAAAATATGTTTATCCATCAGCGGCGCCGCTTACAGCGCCGTCTGAACACCCGTCCTTAATCTTCTGCGTCTGCCTCTTCATCCATGGATTGCCCCGTATCCAAGATTACGCCGGCGTCGCGCATTGCATCAAAAGCGCCTTTGAAGGTGGGAAGCGGATTACCTTGGGAATCAAACGTATGCGCGTAAGGCACTTTGACTGTTGATTCAAAGCCCAGACCGCCGTTAAGCACATTGGCTTCCAAATGCCGCCAGTCGCTAATAACATTGGTATCACCGGATAAATCAAGGTACTCCAGCGCCAGCAACCCGGCGATGGCCTCGATATCCATAATTTTGTTATTGCCCAAATGCAGCCGCACCAATTTGGTTAGACTTCCAATCTGACTTATATCGCGTATGCTGTTGTTTGTCAGATTAAGATGATTAATGTTAACGCAAAACTGCAACCCTTCCAAATTGCTGATGTTCAATTCGGAGGCGTTCAGCTTGCGAACCCCGCTCAGGTCCCGCTTGGTCAGAAAAATGGACAACGGCTTCCTGATTTCTGCGCGTATGGCCGACTCCAGCGCCTTGTCGGGAATAATGACAATTGGCGAACAGGCCGACACCGTAACGAGAAGGACCATCGCCAAAGCGACATAACGCCAGCGAAGAATCAATTGCATACCCATTGCATATACCTTTTTGCTGCACCGTCTATTTCATGAACACTCCAAAGACACGTATTCCTTGAAGCGTCATACGCAGACGGCTGGTTTCTTTTACCACTCGAAATTCCCGAATACCGAAACTGTCACACAAGCGCCCTGCGCTCCTGCTGTACTTATATTATACGTTATCGTTAGGTGTTGGGATGTAACATTTGTCGTCAATATAAAGCAGTAACGGGGACGCGCCTCCGAAAAAACCAAGAATTGCGTTGAACACTTGCGCAAAAACGCAAATCAAATCCTGCCACTGACCCGCAGGCGCCACCTGTGACTTTGTAACTGGGGTAAGATGTTTCACTTCCTGTTTCCTTGTTTTGAACGTTATCGGGAACAAAATCCCGTCCTAAACCAACAACTCGACTTACACCTATTTTACCACTTTGTCTATATATTACTCCATTTTAACTTAAATGTCAAGAATTTATTCGCGCGGCATACCCATCCTTGATCACATCACAATGCGGGGCTCTCGTGCTGTTTACCCTGCGGGAAGGAAAAAACTGTCAAATAACGCCCTCATTGTGGCATTATACCATACATAACATGCAACAACCTTTATCAGGAGAACTTGATGGATATTCCAAAATTCATGCAGGGCGCAATTGCGCCGACCTTTACCGTATTTCATGAAGACGGCACGTTGGACGATGCCGGTCAACGGCGTTTTCTCGACTTCTTATTGGAGATGGACGCGATAAACGCTTATTTCATTCGTTCCGGCATGGGGTTGATGTATACCTTCAGCATGGACGACACCCGCCAGATTGCGCGCAATGTATGTTCGCATCTGAAAGGAGCCGCGCCCGTGCTTGTGGGATGCAGCGGCGTATGGGACCGCAATTACGACAAACGCCCCGACCCGCTGCGCTACATGGAACAGGGCGTCGCGCTGGGCAACTATGCGCTCGAGCTGGGCGCGGCGGGCGCTGTTTACACCATGCCCGAGGCGTTGTTGCCTCATGATGGAGAAACCGAGCAACAGATGATTGAGAGATATTTCAACACCATCTGTGAGCGGGTTGCCGGGCCGGTATATGTATATCAACCGCCGGGAACGCTGCCCAATTACGAGGTTGAACCGGAAACGTTGAGCCGGTTGGCCGACATCAAAAACTTCATGGGCGGCAAATTCTCCACCATGAACGGCTATTACACCTACGAACTCATGCGCGCCATACGGGGCAAACGGTTCATTTACATTATCGGCTGCGAAACGATGTTTTACACCGGGCTTTTCCTGGGATCACGCGCATGCATCGGTCAGGGCGCCGTCCTGAATCCGCAAATCCTGAACGCCATGCTCGAGCGCTATCGCAGCGGAAATTATTCCGGCGTGTTGCGCGCCCAGGACGCCATTAACACGCTGGTGCAAACCGCGCCGAATGCGGTGGATTTCCTGAAAATGTACGCAACGGAAAAGGGATACACAACCCCGCTGTACACACGCTCGCAGGCAACCAACCCGTACATGGAAGACCGGGAACCCATCACCAAGGAAGAGTATGACCGGTTCAAGGTGATTTACGAAACGGAACTCATGCCGTATTTGTAGAGCAAAAGCGTTTTGGATCATTCAGACGTCAACATACATTGCCGGGAGCTGAACCGCTGCAACCAGCGGGGCGGGCGCATGTTGTCCGTGGCGGATTTGATAGACGCGCAAACGCTGCCCCTGCCCCTCGCCGCGGCCATAACCGCCCGTATCGCCTCCGGCGCGTCGTTCATGGTCGGCGCGAATCCGGGCGGAGCGGGCAAGACCACCGTCATGTGCGCGTTGCTCAACTTCGTGCCGCCGGAGGTGGAACTGTTGCCGGCAACGTCGGAAGCCATTCCTAAGGCCACAACGACGAAAGGAGCAACCCGACGCTGTTACATCTGCCACGAAATAGGCGCGGGACATTACTACGCGTATCTCTGGGGTGACGCACTGCGTCAATACTGCGCCCTGAGTGACTGCGGCCATCTCCTCGCTACAAACCTTCACGCGGACACCTTGGAAGAAACCGCCATGCAAATGCGCGGCGTCAACAATATACCGGAAAAACATTTCAGGAATTTTTCGCTGCTGCTCTATCTTCGCGTCAACGGGCCGGCGCGGGTCGTGCATCAGGTGTATGTCAGCAATGACGGCGCGCCCCATGAACTCGCTTACGACCTGTCCACGGGTCTTTTCAATGCCGCGTTGTTTGCCGCGACCGGGAAACGGCAGGCACAGGAGGACTTCCTGAAGCGGTTTATGGAACAACCGGACCGCACCATCGAAGCAATGCGTCGCGCAGTATTGGAATCAGCCACGGCGTAATACGTGAAACAACCTCTTGTTTTCTGTCAGAATATGGATAAGGACGGAGATGGATATGGATTCCGCTCACGGTCCTGCGCGTCCTATCCTACAGGCTAAACACCATGCAATCCGCATCTCCTGAAAATACCGCGTCCCACTATCCCCGACTTAAGGAATTGTGTCAGCGCCACAACATCCGGTTCAAGAAGGGACTCGGCCAGAATCTGCTGCTTGACGATAACATCAACGCCATCATGGTAAGAGCGGCGGAATTGACCCGGGAGGACAATGTCATCGAGGTGGGCGCGGGGCTGGGCGCATTAACCCGCAGGCTGCTGGAAGGGGCGGGGCGCGTGCTGGCCGTCGAGATTGACGCCACCTTCATGCCATGCCTTGAGCAACAATTCGGCGATAAAGAACATGTGCGGCTCTTTCGCGGCGACATTCTCAACCACGATCTTGACGCGCTGGCGGAGGAATATCTCCCCGCCGCAACACGCCTGAAAATGGTATCGAACCTACCCTACTACATCACCACGCCCGTGCTGTTTCATTTCCTAGAAAGTCCGGTCTATTTCGAGAGGCTGGTGGTAATGACGCAACTCGAAGTGGGCGAACGGCTGACTGCTCCGGTGGGCGCCGCCAACTACGGCGCGTTGTCCATTGCAGCGCGTTTGTACGCCGAAACCGATATTGTGCATCGCGTGCCGGCAAGTTGCTTTCTGCCGAAACCAAAGGTGGACAGCTGCATTGTCCGTTTCCGATGCCGACGCGATCCGCCGCTGCCGGGCATGGACGTGGCGCGCACCATGCGCGTGGTCCGCGCCGCGTTCGGCAAGCGTCGCAAAACACTGCGCAACACACTCACCGGCGGCATGCTCGGGCTCGCCCGGGAACAGGCAATCGAAGCGCTCGCGCGCGCCGGCATAGATGCGGGTCGCCGTCCGCAGACGCTGGACTGGCGCGAGTTCGCGGCGCTGGCGGACGCGGTATGGGGAGTAATGAATGATTGAATGGGAACAGGAACTGACGCAGGCGGTCCGCTTCAGGCGGGCGAGACGGGTTTGGCCCTGTTGACGCAAAGTCGCAACGGGACCACGCGGATTGAGCCGGGGATGCTTTTTATCATGAACGTTTACCCCACATCGAGCAGCCGCAGTATTTGCGCGGCGGCGCGTTCGGATGCGCCGGGGCCGCCAAGCCGATTGCGTATTTCCCGGAGGTCTTCAATCATCCGCCGGCGCCGCTCGCCGTCTTCAATGATTTCCAGCATAAACGGAAGGATGTTGTCAACGGTGGCTGTGTGCTGGATGAATTCCGGCGCGATTTCGCGTTCGGCGAGGATGTTCACCATGCCGATGTGACGTATGCGGACAAGCAGCCGCGCAAGGTAATAGCTGAAGGGATTAACTTTGTAAACAATGGCCATTGGCACGCCGAACAGGGTGGCTTCAATGGTGGCTGTTCCGGATGCGACAAGGCAGCACCGCGATATGGAAAGCGCGTCGTGCATGCCGCCAATGAGGATGTCCACAGGCAAATCGCCAATTAGCGTTTGCACTTGTCGCGCCCGTGCCTCGTTGACACAGGGAACGACAAACCGCGCGTCAGGATGTTCTTTAAGTATGCCCGCGCCCACTCCCGCCATGACCGGCGCAATGCGCCGTATCTCTTGTTCGCGGCTCCCGGGAAGCAAACCGATGGTAAGCGCGCCCGCCCGGAACACAGGGACTGACCCAAGCGAACGACCAACGGGAGTGAGACGGGTCTGTCCCTGTGTTCCGGAAACGTCGCCGGCGGCAGCCGACCCAAGCGAACG
>DSBB01000336.1 GCA_011046175.1 Candidatus Hydrogenedentota bacterium
CTTTATCGCTGCGTCCTTCACTATTTTCTATTCTGCTCATTATAAGTATGTTACAATTCTGTTTCTTAGGAGAAGGGCGACAGCCCGCCGAAATCCGGGGCTAATAGATAGCTTCAGTCGCAGCGCTCCTTCGCAATGACGCAGACTGATGATTGACGTTTACGCCAGACGGCTAACGCGGGCATTGCCCGCAACCTAGAATCAGATGGACGCACAACCTTCTCTGTCATTCCCGCGAAAGCGGGAATCCACGAACTTTCGCCGGTTCATCTACTATATCTCTGGATTCCCGCTTTCGCGGGAATGACGGGAAGCGTCAAGTCAGTGTGTATTACTTGGGTTGTGGGCAAGGCCCGCCTTAGGGCATATTGTAAGGCCTGCCGGACAGTTATGATTCCTTTTCGCTTTGCGTCTTGTGGCGCAGTAAAAGAACACTATTGTAAAGCGTGTCGCGTCTGCGACCGTTAATAATAATCTCTGGCGTATCTTTTGCTCTGGGGCGAGGGCGACGCGTAAAACGTCAGATACGGTTTCCTGTGGATCAGCCGCTGCAAGTACACGGCCAACTCCATGGCATGGTAATCGCCCCACATGGACGCCTCGCCCTGGGGCGCCTTTTTGCCCTTCGGGGTAAAGTCCCATCCATTCGGACGGTGATAAATGCTGTGCAAGAGCAATCCCTGATGCGCCGGATTCTCGCTGATGTAGGGCGGCGAAAAGAGGGTGCGCGCCACGGCCAATCCCGCTTTGAAGTACCGTTTTCCGTCGCCTTTGACTCCCAGACACTGCCCGAGCCGCAGCAGCCCTTGGGCGGCGATAGCCGCCGCAGAGCTGTCCACCGGTTCCCAGGGATTGTCCGGTTCCGACGGCCTGTCCAGGTAATCGCCCATCTGCGCCAGCCCCGGCGCGCCCGTGTCCCAGTAGGGCACCCCGTCCACCGGAGAGTTGCTGATATAGAAGTCCGCCGTGGCTCGGGCGCCTTCCCGCAGGTTCTTCATGAATTTAATGCTGTCAGGCAATTGGCGCAAATAGTCATCATTCGTCATGAAAAATTCCAGTTGTTCCGCGCTCCCAAGCAATCCCCAGGCGAGCCCGCGCGTCCATGTGGTGAAAGGCGAATACCCTTGTTGCGTGCCGGGGCACCGGTATGCGCCATTGTTCACATTGAACAACGCCTCATGGGCGACGCGCCCGCGCACATCATACCGGTCGCGGCCCCGCCCATAGAAAAAGTTGTAGGTAAGCGTTGCGCGAATATGGGCGGCGGCGCGGTCGAGCAATGATATGGGCGTGTCGTTTTCGCCCATCAGCACATGACCCAGCGCGTGGGCGAGCACAAGGATACGACAGGAACGGATGGTGTCCACAAACAGCGATTGCGGCCCGTTGAAAGAGTGAATAAACCCTCCGCCATCGGCCAGCGGCGTCCACCGCGCCGCCTGCACGGCGCCGGACGCCTGAATGGCCAGTTCATACAGGCGCACCAAATCAATGGAATCTCCGGTGCGGCCCTCCAACGCAAGGCGCCGCAGGTTTCCGTAGGTGGACAGATTGTTAAAACCATGGTCATGCACGCCGATGTGGGTTACATGGGGCGCCATGAAGGTAAGCGTGTCGGTCCTTCCCGAATCAAGCAATTCCTCATCATCTGTTGCGTCGAACTGCAGGATGCGGCAGCCATACAAAAAGCCCTGCGTCCATTCCGTCCAACCCCGCGTGGTGTACTTGCCTTGGCGCGTAAACACCGGCGCGCCCCGTTCCAATTTCCATTTGCGCGCCAGTTCGCGTATTTTCGGAGCGCTTAACGCAAAGAAACGCTCCAGCAGCGGGTTCAGGTCCCGCAGTTTCGTTCCTGTAATTTTTATCATGGCTTTGTCCTTTACACGCGGCGGATTTACTTTCCCTCATTCTACTAAATTTAGCGCCGCCCTCGCATCGTTACCTCTGTTTGTCCTTCACGTTGCTTGCATTCGTCATGGCCGGCGTGTAATACTTTTTCCTAAAATAGTATTACGACAGGACATGCATAACTTTCAAGGAGAGAATGTTATGAGAAAAACGCGAGGGTTCACGCTGATCGAGTTGCTGGTGGTCATCGCCATCATTGGCATACTCGCCGCCATTTTGTTGCCCGCTTTGGCGCGGGCCCGTGAAGCGGCGCGGCGGTCGTCCTGCCAGAACAACCTGAAACAGCTGGGCGTCATTTTCAAAATGTACGCCAACGAAAGCGGCGGCGAGCAGTTCCCTCCGTGCGCGCCGTTCGCCAATCCCTTTATGAACGGCATGCCCATGTTCAGCGCGCCGGATGCATCGGCTGTGTACCCTGAATATCTCACCGACCTTGAGGTGGCGCGGTGCCCGTCCGATCCGGGCAGCGACGCTTCCGGTCAGTTTGTGGCGGCGCGTCTGCCGGACTCCGGCGATTTTGAGAGTTGGCTGGAACTGGCGCGCGAGGCCGAAGACCGCATGTCGGAGCGATTTTTTTTGAGCGCGCAGTTGGGACGCTCCTATATGTACAAAGGCTACGCCGCGACCAACATAGCGGAATATTACGGTATCTGGGGCGGCATGGGCGCCGTGCCTTACACCGAAGTGGTGACCATAATCGAAATTACAACGCCTGTCCGGGTGAAGGACTTTACCAAGGACATCAAACTGACCCAGGAGATGTGGCCGACCATGGTGGACTTTGACTCAGCGACGGGCTCGGGCGGCGGCGACATCGTGTACCGGCTGCGCGAAGGCATTGAGCGGTTCTTCATCACCGACATCAACAATCCCGGCGCGAGCGCGTTGGCGCAAAGCAATATCGCCGTGTCGTGGGACACGTTCGGAAACCCGGAATATGCGGCGGACACAGCGGGGGTCGAAGTGTTTAACCACGTCCCCGGCGGATGCAATGTATTGTACATGGACGGCCACGTCGAATTTGTGCGTTATCCGGGGCGCTTCCCCATTGTGGACGATCCGGGCGTGCTCAGGGAGAACGGCCATTTTGGATTGTATTAACACGAGACATTTCAGAAAATGCGTTCTTGTCGCCGCCGCAATTGTCATGCTCACGGGATGCTGCGACACCGCAGAGGATTTCCCCACGGAGATTCTTGCGGGCACCTCGCTGATTGCGGACATTGTGGCGGACCTCACGGACGCGTCCGTCAGCACATACACCCTGCTGCCGAGTTCTTCCTGTCCCAGCCAGTTTGATATGAAGGCGGGGGATATCAAACGGCTGCAACAGGCCGGGCTGATTCTGCTGCATCCGTGGCAATTACAACTTGCCAATATAACACGCTCCCTTGACGCCGCGAAAGCGCCCGGGAACCGCGTGCGCGTTGTCGAGGTTCCCGGCAACTGGATGCTGCCCGAAGCGCAGACCGCCGCCGTAACCGCGCTGGCGGCGATAGTAAGCGATCTGCATCCGGATAAACAGCATGTATTCCATGAGCGCGCGGAGGCGCGGCGCAAAGCCATCATGGAAACGGCGGCGCGCGCCCGCGGGATTATTCCGGAGGCCGCCGCCGCCAATCATGTGACGCTTTGCAACGAAATGCAGGCGCCGTTCGTGCAGTGGCTCGGCTTCGATGTGGCGGACACGTATGCCCGGCCCGAGGACTGGAGCGTGGCGGAAGCGGAACGTCTGGTTGCGTTGGGGAAGGAGCGCGGGGCAACGCTGATCATTGACAACCTTCAAAGCGGCGGCCTGCGCATGAGCGCGACTCTGGCGCGTGATATTGGCGCGGTGAATGTGGTATTGTCCAACTTCCCGAACGGTTTCCCCGGCACGCCCACGTGGGAAGCCGCGTTCATGGAGAATATCAACCGAGTGAAAGAAGCCCTCGCCCGCATCCCCACGCCATGAGTTCCGAATCCGTCATAGAAATAGAAAATGCCGTTGTCGCGTACAACGGCGCAACGGCGCTGTCCGGCGTTTCACTGACGGTTTGTGCGGGCGAGTGCGTCGCGCTTATCGGCGCGAACGGCGCGGGCAAGACGACGCTTCTCACTGTTGTAAACGGATTCACCCAGCTGACATCGGGGCGGGTGCGGGTGTTTGGCGCGACACCCAAAGGCATGCAGGCGGTCCGCGCCCGTCGCCGCATCGGTTATGTGGCGCAGGCGCAACCCATAGACCCGCGAATGCCTGTGTCGCTGTTGGAATCCGTCATGACCGGCGTATACGGGCGGCTGGGCTGGCGTCGCAAACCCACGCAACGCGACCGCGCGCTGGTGCGGGACATTCTGGACAGCCTTCAAATCCTTCCGCTTGCGGCGCGTCCGCTCGGCCGTCTTTCCGGCGGCGAGATGCGGCGCGCCATGATAGCGCGGTGTCTGGCGCAGGAGCCGGATTTGATGCTGCTTGACGAGCCGACGGCCTCGCTGGACGATGCGTCTTGCGAAGCGATCATGCGGATTATGGAACAAGCGCATCGCGAGCGGGGCACAACCATGCTGTGGGTGACACATGACCTCGACGCGCTGCCGCCGTGTTGCACGCGCACCCTGCGCCTGCGCAACGGCGCCCTTGCAGAGGACTTGTCCCACGCGCCCGCATGCAAGAGGAAGGACCCGTGATGGGCTTGCTGCAACATGAATACCTGCAAAATGCGGCGCTGGCGGGTTTTTTCTCGGGCGCGTTATGCGGCATAGTCGGCGTGTTTCTTGTTACCATGCAGGCCTCCTTTCTGGGGATATGCATTGCCCACGCCGCCTTTGCGGGGGCGCTTCTGGGACTGCTCGTCGAGCTTAACCCAATGCTTGGCGCGGTGCTGTTCAGCATTGCCGCCGCCGCGGTGGTCGGTCCCATTGCGGACCGCGGCGCGCTTGCGCCGGACGCCGCCATCGGCGTCTTGTTCTCGGTCATGATAGGCGTCGCCTTCCTGATACTGGGCATGATGCCGTCGGGCAGGCCCGAGGCGCTCAGCCTGTTCTGGGGCGCCATCCTCACCGTGTCGCGGAGCGATATTATTGTGCTTGGCGCAGTATTGCTGGCCGTCGTGGCGCTGTTGACGCTGTTTTTCCGGCAGGTGCAGGTGGTGGTTTGCCACCGCGCCATCGCCGCCGCCGCAGGCATACCGGCGACATTGTACTTTTACGGCATGCTCTGCGCCACCGGCGTGTCCATTGCGGTATCCCTGCCCAGCGTGGGAGGCCTGCTGGTATACAGTCTTGTCATCAATCCCGCCGCCGCCGCGTATCAACTGACCTACAATTTTAAACTGCTGCTTGCCCTCGCAGTGTTGTTCGGCGTCGCGTCGTGCTGGATTGGACTCGCCCTGTCTTATGTGTTTGACGCGCCGGCGGGCGCAGTTATCGTGCTTGCGTCGGCGGCGCTTTTCGCGGCGGCATGCGTGTTTTCCCCAAAGCGGAGGCGGCGCGCATGACGCGCGAAAGAAACAGGGCCGCCGCAATCACCCGCGCCTTCTTCGATGAGCATGCGGCGCATTGGAACAACATGATCAGCGAGGGACACGCCGTGCGGCTTCGGCGAATTATCGAGCGGTTTCCCATTGCCCGAGACGCGCGCGTGCTTGACGTGGGCTGCGGCACGGGCGTACTATTTCCGATACTCGCCGACATGCTGGGCGCGGGCGGCATGGTGGCGGCGGCGGATGTTTCGTTCGGGATGATGCGCGAAATGAAAGAACGCGCTGCTGCGCTACAAAAAGAGCGAAGGCTGCCCGCGCGCCTGCTTGTGCAAGCCGATGTCACAGAGCCGCCGTTGCGGCGCGCGTGCTTCGACTGGGTCATCTGCAACAGCTGCTTTCCGCACTTCCACGACCAGCAGGGCGCTGTCAACGCCATGGCGTCTCTGGTGAAACCCGGCGGCAGGCTGGTTGTATGCCATACGGAAAGCCGAAACGCGATCAACGAGTTGCACCGCGCCGTCGGCGGCGCGGTGGGCGGACACGAACTGCCGGACAGCGATGTCATGCGCGGCATGATCGCCAACGCCGGGCTTTTGGTTGAAATGCTTGAAGATTTGCCGGACAAGTATGTGCTGACCGCCCTCAAGCAATCGTAGCGCATGACTTTTCGCGCGCCGCAGGTCAAGGGTCAACAAAAGGGAAATGCGTTTTGCCGGTCTTTTTTTCAGATTCCGCTGTGGCGATAATCAGAACGCGCATATGCGGCGCGGCAACGGCATGCCTGCTGTTCGCATGGGTTCTGCCCGGCGCCGGATGCGCCCGCGACAGACAATGTGACATGGCTGTGGCGCCCGTATTGCCGCCGGCGCCCTGTTCTTTTGAAACAGCGCCGCCACGTCCGCGGATACAAACGCCGGAGAAAAAGGTTGCGGACACGACGCCTTCCATCTGGCCCGTGCAACATCCCGCGCGGCGGGTCAGTTCGCCTTTCGGCCGAAAACGCGGCAAAGGCCGCGCACACAAGGGCATTGACATCGAATCACCCAGGGATACGCCTGTTATGGCTACCGCCGCGGGACGCGTCGTCTTCGCGGGACGGCATGGCGCTTATGGAAATATCATTGTGATTGACCACGGGTACGGATATGAAACCGCCTATGCGCATCTCGGCAAGTGTCTGGTAAAGGAAGGCGACGAAGTGCGACGGGGGCAGGAAATAGGGTTGTTGGGGAATACGGGGAACGCCACCGCCTATCATGTGCATTATGAAGTGCGGCGCAACGGGGTTCCCGAAGCCCCTGAAACGTGGCTGCCTTAATCGGCATATTCCGCCAAAATTCCACAATATATCCTGCAAAACGATTTTCTTGTCCCTATATGTTGTGGTATACTCCTTTCATACCTTGTGAAGATGGCATACTATGCAGCATGACAACAAAATCATAGTGATGTGTTCGATATTTGGAGACGGCTTGGTCGCGGGAGTCGGAAAGCATACTGTTCACGCGCTGATTGTGGTGTGTCTGATTGCGGTACTTTCAGGAACGGGGTGCGCCCGCCACCGGCATCATGTGCCGCCTCCATTGCCGGATTCCAGAGGTTCCGTTGCGGAATGCGTTCCGGCAATATGGCCGGTGGCCCATCCCGCATTACGCATCAGTTCCGAGTTTGGCGAGAGCCGCAGCGGCGGTCGGCGGCACAAAGGCATAGACATGGCTGTGCCGCAGGGAACGCCTGTGATGGCGACGGCATCCGGCACGGCGATCTTTTCAGGCCGACAGGGGGCGTATGGAAACATCATTGTCATCAACCACGGGGGGGGGTATGAAACGGCCTACGCGCACCTGCACAAACGCTTGACGAACGCGGGTAATCGCATACGAAGGGGCCAAACCATCGGCCTTGTGGGCGCAACAGGAAACGCGACAGGCCCCCACCTGCATTATGAAGTGCGGCGCAACGGCGTCGCCGTTAACCCCAGACCCTGGCTGCCGTAACATGTTTGGCGCGCCTGCCCCCGATTCCGAATACGCCGGGTCTGCCGCGCTAGGTCTGTCGCGCCGATTGATATTTTACGGGGGGTGTGATACAGTAATGCCGACGCTCGTTCAATGTGCAACGCGCGCATGTCACGATGCCCATCGGACAGGAACAACAGCCTCGGATGCGGCGGGAGGCGCGCTGAAAAGAAACCCCGGCGCAAGACGAGTATGAACGTTGAAGGACAATTCTTATGAGCGACATGAAAATTGCCGGTCTCATACCGGCGCGTTACGGTTCAAGCCGTCTGCCCGGCAAGCCGCTGGCGTTGATAGCGGGAAAACCCATGATCCAGCATGTCTATGAGCGCTGCATGGCGGCGCCGTCGCTGACGTCGGTGTGGGTATGCACAGACGACGCGCGCGTGTTGGATGCGGTCGAGGCGTTTGGCGGCAGGGCGGTGATGACCCGCGCAGACCATATCAGCGGCACCGACCGCGTCGCCGAAGCCGCGCAGCAACTGGACGCTGACATCATTGTAAACATCCAGGGCGACCAGCCGTTTATCCATCCGGACATGCTGGATGAGGTGGCGCGTCCGCTGCTCGTTGAAAATCCGGCGGATGTGGCCACGCTCATGTTCAAAGTGGCCCGTGAAGACGACCTGCATGATCCCGCCGTTGTCAAAGTGGTCACCGACCTTGCGGGTAACGCCCTGTATTTTTCCCGCTCGCTGATTCCGTATCCACGGGAAAACGTGGCGCACGCCGTTTATGAACATGCCGGGACCTATGCCTACCGGAAAGATACGTTGCAGCGTTTGACTCAGCTTACGCCGACAGCGCTTGAAAAAGTCGAATCCCTTGAGCAACTTCGCTGGCTTCAACATGGGCTGCGCATACAGGTAATCGAGTCCCAAGTAACCGACCCGGACAGGTACGGATTCAGCGTGGACACGCCCGCCGATCTTGCGCGCGCTGAACAGATGTACGGCATGGCTTGAGCGAGCAATGACCGCGGCGCGTCACCACGATTGATCTTTTCCGCCGCTTTTTGAATGCGTTCGCGCGGATGCGGTTGAAGAAAACGGCTTCCCATTCGCTGCGTTGCCGGACGGGCGCATCATGGGAAAATGGCGCGTCCAGCCTGTATTCATGGTATACTCAGGTTGTAGTCGCAACTCAATTCGGTAACGAAAAAATGAAGACGTTTGACGCGAGACAATACCGTTTGCGGCGCCCAAGAATGCGAAATCTTCTCCGGCAACGGGTCGTTTCATTATTTTTTGTGACGCTTGCAATCGCGGCGTCATGGGGCGCGACGGCGCAGGCGCAGGGACAAATTGCCGTGGCCCGGATTGAAGCGCCGCCGCAGGCCACGGTGATGCTGCCGGTGACCTACATGCCGCCCGAAGAGAATCCGCCCGCGACGCTGGTGGTGCGTCTCGCCTTTTCGGCCACCACCCTTGAAGCGCTGGACGTGGTTGCCGCGCCTGCGCTTGCCCAAAGCGGCAAACAACTTGACTTCGAATTGCGAAGTGGTGCGATAGCCTTGGCCGTGTTCGGCGGCGGCGCGCCGACGCCCGCGGGAACGCTTTTCCATCTGGTGATGCAGGTGAAGACCGCGGCGCAGCCAGGCGATGTCTTGTCTGTGTTGAACACAACCACCCACGGCGCGGACAGCGCGGCGGAATATGCCGACATACAGGTGACTTCAGGCAATGTGCGCGTCATCAACGAACCCGAAAAGCACAGCGCGGATACGACAGGCGACTGGCGCATTGATCTGCCTGAACTGCTGCGACTGATTCAGTTGTATAATGTGCGCGAATATCATTGCGACCCGGCGGGCGAGGACGGTTATGAACCCGGAACGGGCGACCGGTCATGCGCCCCTCATGACGCTGATTACAATCCCGCGGACTGGACCATATCGTTTTCCGAACTATTGCGGGTCATCCAGTTGTATAACGCGCCGTATCAGATGTACCACGCCAGTGTCGCCGGTGAAGACGGCTTCGCGCCGGGCCCCTTCGGATACGCGCCCTGACGCGCTGCGGCGCGGCTGTGTTTCTCCGGCGCAACGTCCCGTTTCACGCGCCGCGCAGGCTGCCGGATGAAATGAAACCCGGAAAAATGGTAGGCTTGCATCCTTGAAATCACCAGAACCACGGAGTATGAGTATAGATGTCTTCAACTTTGTTCTTATCGCCTGAGCAGGCCTTTTCCATTCGCGAATCCTTCGGCACGCCGGTTTTTGTGTACGATCAACGCATACTGGAGGAAGCCGCACAGGCGGCGCTGTCGTTTCCAACAGCATGGGGCCTGACGGTGCGCTTTGCCATGAAGGCGTTGCCCACGGCGGCGGTGCTCCAGGTGTTTCATCGTGCGGGGCTTCACCTTGACGCCAGCAGCGGCTATGAAGCGGAACGTGCCATGTTGGCGGGCGTCCCGGCGGAGCACATCCAGATAACAGCCCAGGAACTGCCCGCCAACCTCAAGGAACTCGTCACGCGCGGATGTTTGTTTAACGCGTGTTCATTGCGGCAACTGGATGTCTACGGCGGCCTGTTCCCCGGCACGGAAGTCTCGGTGCGCGTTAATCCGGGGCTGGGCTCGGGGCACAGCAACCGCGCCAATGTGGGTGGACCCTCTTCCAGCTTCGGCGTATGGCATGAACGCCTCGACGAAGTGACGGCGATTGCCCGAAAGCGTCGGCTGCGCCTGACCGGCATGCATACGCACATCGGTTCCGGCGCCGACCCGAAAGTATGGCTGCGCTGCGCCACACTGGCGCTGTCCATCGCGGCGCGGCTGCCCGAAGTGACGCGGTTGAGCCTGGGCGGCGGCTTCAAACCGGCGCGAATGGATTATGAAACCGGCGCGGACCTGGCCGCCATCGGCGCAAAGCTGCAACCCGCCTTTGAAACGTTTGCCCGCGACCACGGGCGCAAGCTGCGCCTTGAATTGGAACCGGGCGCGCTGCTTACGGCCAATGCGGGCGCGTTGGTATGTTCCGTCACCGACGTGGTGGACACAGGTAAGGACGGATTCCGTTTCATCAAAACGGACACGGGCATGACCGATATCCTGCGTCCGTCCCTCTACGGCGCGCAGCACCCGATTACGCTTTTCCCCGCCACCGCGCGCGGCGGCGGCGCCGTTCCGTATCTGGTGGTGGGACACTGCTGCGAAAGCGGCGACCTGCTCTCGCCCGAACCGGGCAACCCGGAAGGATTGCAGCCGCGCGACCTGCCGACCGCCGAAGCGGGCGACCTGCTTGTCATCGGCGGCGCGGGCGCTTATTGCGCGGGCATGGCCGCGAAGAATTACAACAGTTTTCCCGAATCCTCCGAAGTGTTACTGAACAAAGACGGCGTTCCCCGGCTCATCCGCGCCCGCCAAACGCTTGCGCAAATGGTTCAGAATGAAGTTTCTTTGCCATAAAAAAACTCTGAACAATGTGTCATTGTATAATCCACTGCCCGTTCCGTTATACTCACATCAGTTCTTTTTCGCTCTTGCCAAGGGATACGTCACATGGACACAGATGCAGTCGAAATATCAATCGTTACGGCGGCTTACAACGAGGCGGGATCGCTCCAGGAGCTCTATGAGCGCGTCACCAAGACGCTGGAATCGCTGGGCGAGCCGTATGAAGTGATCGTTGTGGACGACGGCAGCACGGATAATTCGCCGGCGCTGCTGCGCGCGTTGCGCGAACAAGACAAGCGCTGGCGTGTTGTGCGGCTTGCGCGCAATTTCGGGCAAAGCCCCGCCCTGTATGCGGGATTCTCCCTTGTCCGCGGGCGTTGCATCGTAATGATAGACGCGGATTTACAGGTTTATCCCGAGGACATTCCGCTTCTGGTTGAAAAGATAAAAGAGGGCTATGACATGGTCAGCGGATGGCGCGTAAACCGCCGGGACGGCTTCTTCAGAAGAGTAATGTCGCGCCTGCTAAACCGCTACACGGCCTATGTAACAGGGCTTCCCCTGCACGACTACGGCTGTTCGCTCAAGGGGTTCAGCCGTCCAATGATCGAGCGGATGACGGCGTTTACCCATCGGTGCCGCTATCTGGCGGTGGACGCGGCCATGCTTGGCGGCGACGTGACAGAGGTTCCCGTGCGCCACCAGTTGCGCCCTCACGGGCGCAGCAAATACGGCTTGTTCAAGCTGTTCCGAACCGCGTTTGACCTGATCACCGCCATAACGATCATGCCGCTTCAGTTTTTCAGCATGGTGGGCGTGCTGTTCTCGTTTGTCGGCTTCGCAATGAGCGCGCGCGTGTTGTATTACAGGCTTGTATACGGCAACATTTTAGCTCTTGAAACCGTTATTGCCGCGTTCTTTTTTCTGGCGGGCGTGCAACTTTTTGCGACGGGGCTCATGTGCGAATACGTGGGGCGCATCTATATAGAAGCGCAACGGAAACCCCTTTTCGTCATCAAGGAAGAATTGGAATAAGCGACAAGGACGCGGCTTATGGCAACAGTGAAGACAGCTTCGCGCAACAGCGGTTTCCCGGACTTTGCGCGCATCGGCATGCAAATAATCGCCGGCTGCGTCGCGCTGCTGCTTTTGTCGGGGTGCGACCCCCGCCCCAACCGCATCGGCATTTCCAACACGGTGATAGATTTCGGATTGAATGAAACGCCCTTCCCGCTGTATGTGTGGAACACGTTCTCGCGCATCCCCGTCATGCATATCGAGGCTGAGGCGGATGTGGACTGGATACAATTGACGCCGTCCTCCGTGGACAGCTTGTGGGCGCGGGAATCGGGCTATGACAAACGGTCCATTATTGTGCGCGTGAATCGCTCGCTGCTGGATGAGGGCGAGCACAAGGGACAGATTAAATTGACTTCGACGGCCATGCGTCCGCGAAAGGTTGATGTGCGCGTTTACATGGAAAGCGACGGCAGGCTCGGCGGGCTTAATATCATTAACCCGGTGTCGTGGTATTCAGAGCCCTATCTGCTGGATTTCGCGTTTTCACTGCGCGACGCGGACAACAACGCCGTTGTCGAGGCGCCCGGGCTGTTCGATATAACCGCGTTTGAAGACGGCGAGGCGGTGCGCGCATCGGAAACCGGCCTCGCCCTCCGACGCGCGTCGCCCCGGCAGTTCTTTTTGGATTTGGTGCTTGACTATTCGTTAAGCATGCAGGAAACGCTGGGCGCCCTGCAAAGCCTCGAAGACGCCGCCCGGAATGACATCGTACGGTTCCTGAACCCGGACGCCGCGGCGGGCATCACCCTGTTCAACCGCGAGGACCGTCCTCCGGTCGTCATTTCCGATTTCACCACAGACCATGCCTATTTACGCGAACAGTTGGGGCGAATCCAACAAGAATATGTGGGGCGCTTTGCGTCCGGCGCGCCGTTGTTTGACGCGCTGCAAACGTCTCTCGACAAGTTTGAGGAAGGCCAGGTGCTGCTTGGGCTTATGCCCGATCAATTGGACCCGTGGCTGCCGCTTTTTGTCAGGCTTGATGAAAACGCCGTATTGAATCAATGCCGTCATATCTTTGTGATTACCGACGGATACGACACGTCAAGCAAGGCCAGATTGAATGATGTCACCCGCCGCGCGCGGAATCTGTTTGTGAGCATCAACGTAATAGGCATTGGCGAAGAACCGCATCTTGCGAACCTGTTGACGCTTTCGGGAGAAACAAAGGGCGTCTACTTTTCGTTCCGGGACAACCGCGAGAGCATATCTCCGTATATAGAGGACATCATAAATAATCTTGCGGGACAGTACCGGCTGCGATGGGCAACGCTTAACAGGCGCAACCAGGCGTTTGCGCCCGGATTTCAGATGGCGCTGGCGTCCAATAGCGCGGCGCATTACGCCGAGGCAAAATACAATCCCGTCAAGTACGCCGCTGATACGCTGCGCGGCATTATCCAGGTTGTGCATCGTGATGACGGCTTGCGAAGTGACGCCTTGGTAAACATGGAATACGCCCCGAGGTTCGTGTATGATTTGCGGTTCTTTATTGAGGCATCGCATCCCTTCGAAGTGGAAATCTGGGGCGAAGACGCCGGCGGGCTTCTTGAGCGCTGGAATATCGAGACAACCGTTGTTGACGACCGACGCCTCCAGCTGCATTTTTACAGTCTTGAGGCGCCGTTGCCTTTTGCGGGCTACGGGACATTGTTCTCTCTGGATTTCGGCGAGGTGGTGTCTGGTGAGCGCCCCGAGGTCGTGACATGCGACATAGACAACTCCCTGTATGAGGACGCGGTTCATTTCCTTGTTGAGATTGAATGAAATCGGACAATGAAAACGCCAAAGGATGTCAATGAATGGATTTGGTTTGCCCCCAATGCGGAAGAAAACTGGAAGTGGAACAAATACGCATTGCGGCCCGTGTGCAATGTCCCGTTTGCGGCGCAGTGTTCCGCGCGGACGAGGGCGCGCCGCGTTTTCACAGGGACAATATTATTGATGTCAACGCTGAAGTGGTTTCTTTGGAAACGGAGGCGCCTTCAAGCGAAACAGAAATCGTGCCTGTTGTGGAACCCGCCCAAAACGACGCGCCCCGTGAGCGGGTCGTCTTTGTCACACGGCATGTGACCGCCACGCGGAACGAAGGGTGCGGCTGCGGAGGGTGCGGCTGCTTGGCGCTGTTGTTCCTGTTGTTCCTTTTTCTCTTCGGGTGCGCCGCTGTTGCTGTTGTATAACTGCGCCCAGGACACGGCGCCGAGAGTCACGATTGCGGCGGTTTTGCCGCCGTTGCCGCGCCTTCCGCCTTCATGGCGCATTGACCCTCGAAGAGCACCCCTTCGTGGATGCTGATGCGCGGCGCGCAAATATCGCCGACGACCTTGCCGCGTTCCGTAATCTCGATGCGGTCAACCGCTTGGATATTGCCATGCACCTCGCCGCTGACAATCACCTGCCCCGCAGACAGATCGCCCTTGATGCGGCCCGATTCGAGCACGACAATGCTGTCCTCGCTAAGCACCTTGCCGTCAACAGACCCTTCTATGCGGATGGTGCCTTTGCATTTGAGTTCGCCGGTGAACAAGGTGCCCGGCCCAATCATGGTCACAACCTTGTTTTCGTTGTACGTCTTGGTTTTGCGTGAGTCTAGCATGGTCAATCCGAAAGATATTTTGCGGGGTCCACCTGTCTCCCGTTCACATGTACCTCATAGTGGAGGTGGGGGCCCGTGCTTCTGCCGGTGCTGCCCACGCGACCGATGGCGTCGCCGCGTCCGACGGCCTGGCCGGGACGCACATCCATGGACGACAAATGCGCATAAACGGTGCGCATACCGTTTCCGTGGTCTACTACAATCGTATTGCCGAGATAACTCATGTACTCGGCTTTTCGCACCACGCCTTTCGCCGTGGCGCGCACCGTGGTACCGTGCTTGGCGGAGATGTCCGTGCCGTCATGATGACGGACGCGCTTGTTGAACGGGTCGCGGCGGTAGCCGAAGTTTGAAGTGATGCGCCCAATCCCGCGCGCAAGCGGCCAGCCGGCGGGCATGCGCTCAATACGGTCCAGTTGCGCCTCCATATCGGTCACCAGCTCGCCAAGACTTCTCGAGCGCAACCGGATTTCTTCAACGATGAGGTCGGCTGACGGACGCGCCATCCCGTAAATCACATAAGGGGGATGCATAACCTGACGGTCGCCCGCATACGCGAACGGCCCGCTGCGCGCCGGGCCGCCGCCGCGGCCACCGTCTTTAGCGGCATTGGCGTCAAAGGCGGGCGCGGACCGCGGCGCCAGACCGGTTATTTCCCGGGCGCGGCTTTCCATGTCATACAAATCGCTCAGCTCGGCGGTTATCGCCGCGATGCTGGCTTCATACTCAGCCCGCATGCGCGTTTCAATCTGCCGCGCTTCAGCGCGCCCAATGCCCGTTTCAGCCAACGGCTCAGGCGAAGCGGCTACATTTTCAAGCTCCAGCATGCGGTTGGCCTGTCGCAGCAATTCCGCCCGCTCCGAGATTTCCTGATGGCGCTGAAAAAAGAAAGCGGATGTAAAAGCCAAAAGGATGACGAACCCACAAACACTCCAGAAATGAAGGTCCGTCAGCGTGATCGTACTTGTGCCACCCTGACCTTGCGGGATCAACATCACCGTCCATTTTTTCATAATCAACCCAGTCTCCTGGTGATTTGCGGCATGTTTGCCGCCTTCCTCCGCTTCCGGCGGATTATTTCATGGGCCTGTAGCGTCCCGTCATATCACATCATAGCCCGTCCCAAATCAGGCAACACTATAGCACAGCAACGGCAAATATGTCAACCGATTTTTAACATAAAAGCAACAGGTGTTCCAAAAGGGAGCATGCCCCGTTAAAGATGTTTGCCCTGTTTTAGTATCGGCTTGATGCGCCATTGCGCCTCATCTCCCCAACGTTTATGATTCAGGCCGGGACCTTCCAGAGGCACGGCGCCGTATAACAACCTCGCAACCACCGCCATAACGATGATCGCGCCGGCAATGGCAGGCAGCCAACAACACCACACATGCAGCAAAAGCGCCGCGTAAGAGGCGGGCGCCACCGCCTGAACAGGCGCTGCGGGACGGGGCATGCTGACAATCAAAAACGTGGCAAGGGCGGCATTGATAATAATAACCCACTCCGTGACCAATCTGTTCTCGTGAAAACCGACGAGGGCGCGCTCAAAGTTTGCGATGACCATAATCCACAGAAACGCAAGATACAGTATTTGGCCGCGCACGCGCCACGAAGCCGGGACAATGGGCAGCGGATGACGCAGGTGTATTATCATCAGGGCAATGATACAGCCGGACAAAACGCCCCATGTAACCAAGAACCACGCGCCCGCCGACCACTCAATGCAACCGAACAAAGGCGCTTTCATCGTTTCCGGAACCGTTGTTTCCGTCCAGACACGCACGTTCTTGAACACGTTCATAAGCGTGACGAAAAACAGCACAAACGCAATGGCGGCAATCTCAACGCCGCGCCTTCGTTTGCCGCTGTCGTCATGGGGATGGATCATGCCCGCGAGCAGCCCAAGCGCCACGGCAAGACCGACGCCGTGACCGAATCCGTGCATTTGTTCCATAATGCTGTGCCAATTGGCGCTCTGATAATGCGTCCACGCTTCTGAAGCGCCTTGAGAACGCAGCGGATGGCCGGGCATACGCAGCAAGGCGCGAAGGAACGGCGCGAAAATAAAGAAAAAACCGCCGATCAGCCCGGTTACCGAACCGGCAAATGCGACACCTCCCAACTTATGACGCAAGCAATAGAGGCCGCCCGCTACGAACACGCCGGTGATGCCCGCCCAATCATCGCTGCGCGGCGGCGTAAGCCGGAATCCGCCGATGGATTGCAGCGGTATCGAGCCCAGCGTCGGCATGAGCAAAAACCCCAGAAGCCAGCCGCATGACAGGTAAAGGATCAGTTTGGAATCGTGCCGCCATTCACCGTAACGCACAAAATACACGCCGGCGCCGATGACAAGCCCCAGCATCCAGCCCAGATGTCGGGGATAATAATGCACAAAATTCGGCCAGTTCGACAGGAAGGTGACGTCGCCGAAAGGTTCGCCCGTGCCCGGGTTTACGGCATGCGCATCGCCCAAAGGAATAACAAGCGCGCCGGCAAGGGCGTCGTTCAAACCGATGATGTCGAAACAATAGTAGACGCCCGCGCCCGCCGCCGCGCCCGCAACGCACAAAAGCAGTAACATCCGCCAGCGCGCAAAACGCCTGTCCCAAAGATCGTAAACGCATACGGCGGCCAGCGCTGTTACGGCGGAGAACCAGTCGGCGTCAAACCAGTAAAGCGGATTATGGTGACGATGCCATGTGGCGCCCATCAGTTCCGCCCCCGGTATCACCAGCGTTTCCGCCAGCCAGGGATGGATGAAAAGGTTGCTGACGACCATCGCGCCCAGCGTGAACGCCACCGGGATGCAAAAGTCATTCAGCCGCCTGCGTTCCATAACGGCGGGTAATGCGGCGCCCATGCCGCCGAGCCCCGCCCACAAC
>DSBB01000256.1 GCA_011046175.1 Candidatus Hydrogenedentota bacterium
CCAACGGCTTGCTTTCAATAACGTACAGCTGATATTCCTGCCGCTCATAGGGCTTGGGCGCCTGGCTGAAAGCGACCGTTTTATCCTCGGGAATAACGCCGGCTTCCTTGGCGCGCGCGAGTACGCGGCGCACCCGGTCATAGTTTTCCGGCAGGACGGTCAATATGTCAGGACGCAGGGACGACATTTTTACGAAAGGCAAAAATTCCTCGGGAAACGCGTCGCGAATGGCGCCAAGCGCCTTTGCCGCCTCATCGGGTCCGAGCACAAGGTGAAAATTCATTTGCGCCGTCTTGGTAATCAGATTCTTGGCCCGTTGCAGGTCTTTTTCCCCGGGCAGCTGCACCTGAATCTGGTTTGTGCCCAGCGCCTGGATGATGGGCTCCTTCGCCTCGAAATCGTTGATGCGACGCGTAATCTGGTCCAGCACGGTCTGCTGGATTTCCCGCTCGATGTCGGCGTCGGTGTAATTGTTCCTGCGGTATTCGGCGAGGGTTTCCTCGGGCAGGTCGTTGATGTCGAATCCGATAACCATGTGTATGCCGCCCTGCAGGTCAAGCCCAAGGTTGATGACCTTGTCCCTGTCGAATTCCGCCCAACGCTTTGCCCCGGCCAACAATTCCTGAAGGTAGCCGGTGCGTTCCCGCGCTATCTTATCGTCTTCCTGCTGCCACTTTTCAAGTCTTGCCTGACGCGCCTCCTCGGAAAGCATCATCCATCCGGCGGTCGGATACACGTAAACAAGGGCCATAACGATTGCCGCCCAAATCAGCAACGTTCTGTATAAATGCTTGGACATGCGCTTCTCCACCTTCCCGCGCCCGCGGGTTGTGATTGTTGTCGCGACGCTGTGGGGCGTCCCGGTTATTTGTTTTTGGACTCCTTCGGGAGCACCTGCGCTATTGCGCCCCGAACAAATTCCATGGTTACGTTTTCGTCAACACGCAATACGACGCGGTCTTCGGACAGGCCAACCACGCTGCCGCAAATACCGCCGGTCGTAACAACATTATCGCCTTTCGCCAATGCAGACAACATGGCCTGCCGCTCCCGTTCCCGCTTTTGCTGCGGCCGGATCATCAAAAAATACATGATGGCAAAAAATGCGATGATCATGGGCAGCATGCTGGTGAAAGGGTTGGCGGCGGGTTGCTCGGCGGCGGCGCCCGCCTCCTGAGCAAAAACCTGCGCCTGCGCAATTACTAATCGCCACACAATAGAATCTCCTCCTGAGTAGTTCATGGATAATCAAGCGCCACAAGGGGGAACCCCGTTAACAAGATTGCATCTCATCCCGTCCGGTGTAGTCTTGCAGAAAGGCGCGTTTGAACGCAACATAAGCGTTGTTTTTTATCGCTTCACGCGCCTGAACCGACAATTGTATCATAAAGAAAAGATTATGTAAAGTATTAAGCCGCAGCGAACTCAGTTCTCCCGCGCGAAACAGGTGGCTGAGGTAGGCGCGCGAGTAAACGCGGCACACGGGACAACCGCATGAAGCGTCCACCGGCGCGTCGTCGCGCCCGAACCGCGCGTTCTTGATATTCACGCGTCCGTGGCGCGTAAACAGGTTGCCGTGGCGCGCGTTGCGCGTCGGCATGACGCAGTCGAACATGTCCACGCCGTGCTCAATGGCCATCAGCATGTCTTCCGGCGCGCCCACGCCCATCAGATAGCGCGGTTTTGACTGGGGCAGGCGCGGCGCCGTCCAGCGCACGGCCGCCTCCATTTCCTCCTTGCTTTCGCCCACGCTCACGCCTCCGACGGCGTAGCCGGGCAGATCGAGCTCGGCAAGAGACAACGCGCCTTGTATGCGCAATGATTCATGCGCCCCGCCCTGAACAATGCCGAACAACGCTTGGCGTTCCGTATCTCCCTGTTGCCAGCGCGCCTTGCAGCGACGCGCCCAGCGTTCCGTCATCGTCATGGAAGCCGCCGCGCGATCATACGCCGCGGGATATTCGGTGCATTCATCAAAACACATGATGATGTCAGCGCCTAGGGCGCGTTGCGTGTCAATGGATTTTTCCGGCGTAAAAAAATGGCGCGACCCGTCTATGGGGCTCTGGAACAGGGCGCCTTCGTCGGTTACCTTGGTCAATTTGGAGAGGCTGAACACCTGGAAACCGCCGGAATCAGTCAATATCGGCCTGTTCCACTGCATAAACCCATGAAGGCCGCCGAGGGCGGCGACCGTTTCCGCGCCGGGACGCAAATACAGATGATACGTGTTGGCGAGTATGATGGCGGCATTCAAAGCAGACAGGTCCGCGCTGTCCAGCGATTTCACCGACGCCTGGGTGCCCACCGGCATGAACACGGGCGTTTCAACCGCGCCGTGGGACAATTCAAGAATGCCTGCCCGGGCGGCGCAACCGCTGTCGCTGTGGGTAACGGTGTAACGCAAAAGTGCGACTCCTTGTCTGAAATTGATGTTTGCGTCCGACATCGTAAATGTTCGAGAACAGGCGCATGCCGCTCCCGAATCCCGTCATAAGGAACAAAAAACGTCCTCTATGCCCGTTTACATGCCGGGCCTGCATTTCCGGACACCAAAGTAGTATACTACAACACATGAAGCGCCGCTTAAGCGTAAACCTGAATCTGTAAACATGAAAGAGCCTCTTATGAATCACCCGATGTTTGTACTGTTGTTGATTGCCTCGAGTCCTGCGTTTGCCGCCGCCGCTTCCGGACCCTTGTTTGAATCGCAGACTCTTTTCCCCCTTCAGGAGCAGCATGTCCATTCAAGCAGCATTGTCCTGTGTCCCAACGGTGATTTGCTGGCGTGCTGGTTCCAGGGTTCGGGCGAACGCCGCAGCATGGATGTCGTCATCAACGGCGCGCGGCGGCGCAAGGGGGAAACGACATGGAGCGCGCCCTTCCTCATGGCGGACACGCCGGACTTCCCCGACTGCAATCCTGTGTTGTTTATTGACGACAATGAGGAGTTGTGGCTGTTCTGGATTGCCGTGTTCGCGGAGCGCTGGGAGGACTCGCTGTTGCGCTGCCGCCGTTCCCGCGATTATCAGGGTGATGGCGCGCCGAACTGGTATTGGCAGGACTTGATTGTGTTCGACCCCGGCCGGCGGTTCGCCGACGCCATCGCCGCCGGGTTCGACCAAATCGAGGCGCAATTGCCGGACTTGCCGCTGGACGGGTTCAAGCAGCATCTGGCAAAGCGCGACCTCAAGCGCATCCGCGAAGAAGCCAAGAACCTGAGCCTGCGACAGCGCGGCTGGATGACCCGCTCCCGTCCGCTGATTCTGCCGTCGGGACGCTATATCCTGCCGCTCTATTCCGACGGCTCGCTCATGGGGCTTATGGCAATCTCGGACGACCACGGCGCAACATGGCGCCCCAGCGCGCCCATTGTCGGCCTTGCGCTGAACCAGCCAAGCCTCGCGCGCAAACAGGACGGCACGCTCGTGGCGTACATGCGCGAGGAGAACGAGTATCTGCGACGCATCCTGGTCAGCGAGTCCACGGACGACGGCGACACATGGAGCCTTGCCGTGGCCACTGACATGCCCAATCCCAACGCCAGTGTTGAAGCGCTGACGCTGCGCGACGGACGCTGGCTGCTGCTCTACAACGATTCCGAAAAATCACGCGACACCTTGTTGCTCGCCATGTCGGACGACGAAGGCGACACATGGCGTTGGCAGCGGCATCTGGAACGCGACCCGGGCGGTCAGTTCCATTACCCCGCCATGATCGAAGGCAAGGATGGACAGGCGCATATCACCTACACCTACCAGCCGCCGGGAAACAAGGGCAAGTCCATCAAGCATGTCCTGCTTGAACCGGACTGGGTATGCGCGGGTGATGATGAATAACATGGCGGCACGACTGACTCGCGTGGTTGCATATTGACTTCCTTTTCCGTCTCCAATATACTTTGTGTAAACGGAAGCGAAAACGCAGAAAAGGATTTCAACCTTCTGGAGCAAACCTATGAATACCTATCGTTTTCAGGTAGTGATAGAGCAGGACGAGGACGGTTTTTTTGTTGCCGATGTTCCTGCGCTTCGTGGATGTCACACCCAGGGACGTACCTACGAAGAAGTCATGGAGAACATTCGCGAGGTAATCTTATTATGCGTTCAGGAAATGCGGGAAGACGGTATGGAAATCAATCCTAATTTTCCTGAAGTAATTGGCATTAAGACATTAGAAGTGGCCGTTTGAGAGGTTGTATGAGTGATAAACTTCCAATGTTGACGGCCAGAGAGGTAATTGCCGTACTTGAACGATTGGGATTCACACATCGGACGCTCACTGGAACAAGCCACCGACGATATGTACATGCGGATGGTCGCCGCACAACAATCCCGTTTCACGCCACTCAGGACATAGGGCGCGGGTTGCTCCGTAAAATACTTAATGATATTGAATTAACGCCCGAACAATTTAAGCGCTATCTGTAGTAAACCAAGAGGTTCCATCATGCCACATTTCAGTGGATTGGACGTTGCGGTGATCGTGGTTCATTTCACCATCATCACCGCGCTCGGCGCCATCACGGGGAAACGCGCCAAGACCACGGAACGATATTTTGTGGGCGGGCGCTCTTATCCGGGCTGGCTCATCGGCATTTCCATGTTCGGCGCCATCATCAGCTCGATTACCTTTGTGGCGTATCCCGCGGACGCATTCCGCACGGGCTATCTGCGTTACGTCATCTGCATCACGCTGCCCGTGGCGGTGCTGATAGCGTCGCGCCTGTTCGTCCCGTTCTTCCGCCGCGGACGCATCACGTCGGTGTTCGAGTATTTGGAAAAACGCTTCGGCCCGCGCACGCGCGTGTACGGCGCGTGCGTGTTCATCATCTCGCAATGTTTCCGCATCAGCCTGGTGCAGTTCCTCGTGGCGCTGCTGGTGCATAACATCACCGGCTGGGATGTGACGGTCTGCATCCTGCTCGGCGGGGTGGTTACGGGTATTACACCGTCGCGGGCGGCTTGGAAGCGGTGATCTGGACGGATTTCATCGAGTCCATGCTCCTCATCGGCGGCGGCCTGCTCATCCTCGGCGTTATCCTGTGGCGTCTGCCCGAAGGCATTGCGCAGGTCATCAGCATCGGTCAGGCGGACGGCAAGTTCATGTTGAGTGAAGTGGCGGCGGACGGCAGCCTGCAGGCGATTCCCTGGGGGTTCTCTCTCACGCGCAAGACGGTGGTGATGCTGCTTATCGTGGGGTTGTTCCAATGGCTGGGCGAGTACAGTTACAATCAGGAGATCATCCAGAAATACTGCGCCGCGAAAAGCGCCCGCGCCGCCCGCCGCGCCATGTGGATCAACTGCGCCATGTGCGTGCCCGCGTGGGGCTATTTCATGTTCGTGGGCACGGCGCTCTACGCCTTCTATCATGTGTTTCCCGAAACCGTGCCCACGGAAATCCTCGCCGGAGAACGCAAAGCGGAGCAGATTCTGCCGTACTTCGTGGTTACGCAGTTGCCGCCGGGCGCGACCGGGCTGGTGGTGGCGGGCGTGCTTGCCGCCGCCATGTCGAGCATGGGCGCCGCCATGAACAGCATCTCGGCGGTGTTCGTTACGGACATCTACAAGCGGCACATTGCCGGTGACCGCGAGGATAAGCACTACATGCGCGTGGCGCGGCTGGTAACGCTGACGGCGTCGGTAATCATGATCGGCGGCGCGCTGCTGCTGTTCCAGGCGGACACGCTCACGCTGCAGGATTTGTGGTCGGAGTTTCAGGCCATCATCGCGGGCGGCCTGCTCGGCCTGTACATGCTCGGCTTCTTCACCACCCGCGGCGACGGACGCGCCGTGGGCGTGGGTATCGCGTTCGCTGTTGTCTTCTCCGCCATCATGTCCCTGTCCGGGTTGGGCTGGCTGCCCGGCGGACTCTCGCAAACCGTGCGCGGCTCCATTGAAGGCTATTACACCGGCATCATCGGCAACTTTGTCATGTTCACCCTCGGCTACTTCATGGCGCGCGTGCTTCCCCGCCGCGAAAAGGACCTGACCAACCTCACCGTCTGGACGCAGGACAACACGCCGCTGGATTGATACCTTTCTAGCCGACCTTCACCGGCCGCACCCTTCCAGCGACCGCAAAAACGTTAACAGCGTACAATTGCGACAGGCGGGGTTATGGGAACACCAGTCCTGATGCATCTGCATGAGCCCCTGTTGCCGGCGGAAGGTCATGCGGAAGGGTTTTCCCCCCGCGAACAGCCATTGCCGCATGACGCGATGTACGCGGTTTTCCGGTTCGGCGGGCAACGCCGCGAAAAAATCGTATACATGGTCTTCCAGAAGCGTTGACTTCTGTTCCCGCGCCCATGCCAGCGCGGCGGGAATCAGCACGTTTCCGATGATGGTGCGTATCCGGCCTTCCCCCAGCGGCGCCGATGGACGTGTCATGGAATCACCGTGCCAGCTGCAGTGGTTTGCCCAAAAACCCATTGCGCCGCCGAAAAAGTCTTCAATCGCCCGCCGACGCGCTACGGGCGGCATGGACGCGCGCCAGAGCATCTCCATCTTTTTCTGCATGCCGTAATCGGCGGTGCGCGTGATGAACCGCGCCGCGCCCGCGAGACGTCGTTCGGGCCGGTTTGCCGGACGACTGTTTGCGCTGCGCCAGCGCAGGTCGAGCGGTTTGAGTCCGGGCAGGTGTTTTTGCAATTGTTCCAACGAGCGAATGTAATGAAGCGGCGGGTCAACGTCATGCCGCCACATGTCGGGCAGCAGTCCCGCAATGCGCAGCAGCGCCACCTCGAGCAAATCGGGCGTCTGTTGCGCCAATTGCCGCGCCCGGTCGTAATGCAATGCCTGGGCGATGCGCTTGAACTGTTCCCTGTACGCGCTGTAGCCGCAGGCCTCCATAAACACTTCGTACATGGCCTGGTCCGCGCCGGCGCTGCTCATGCGTTCGCGGATGCGCCGCTGTTTTTCCAGCATGCGCCATTCCCCCGCCAGCCCCAGAAAGTGTTGGAACACCTCCGGGTTCTCGCTAATAACGCCGGACGCGCATTTGCCGCACCGCGCCGGCAGACCTTCAAGCGCATCGTCACCGTACAGGCCGTCGCCGTCCGGCCAGATCAATGTTGCCACGGCGCGCCCCTGTTGCGTGGTCGCCCGGGGCGCGTTATCATCCGGCGACGCGCTCACCACATGCAGCACCACGCCGTTGTAGACGGGATCGCTGTCATGGTTGTGATCGAACCAGTCCCGCATCCGCCGGTGAATCTCCACGTCGCCCGTCACCGTCTCGCCGTTGAATTCGATTTGCGCGTTGGTAAAATCGGGACCGCCGGATTTGTTCAGCCAACCCGGCGACAACACCCGCAACCGGTGTCCTTCGAGCGACGTAAGCGCGTCTGGGAACCCGGCGCCCTCCCATAACCGCTGCAACATCGCTTCAGGTAAATGCGGCGCCTCTTCCAGCGTGTACTCGCCGGCCTGTCGTCTGAACAGGCCGTAATCCGCGGAAAACTGTCGCCTCGGTTCTTTATCGTTCATGAGTGCCGTCCTGTGAAAGCGCTGCCCGGCGGGGCGCGCGCTTCAAAAGACGCCGTTGCCCCGTTCTCCGGTTATGAACATGCGATACATAAGAGTCTGCGGACATGATTTCATATCTTCACGCCCGATCTCAACAGTAAACACAGGGAAAAATCCGGCCAGGCCGAATATGGCCGCCACTTGTTCATGCGGCGCCATTGACTATATAATCCGCTGAAAGCCGTCAAGCGGGAGGCGGAGAAAACGACGCCGTCGGTTCTCGCCAAAGGCGCGGCATCTTGCAACCGCCCGCGTCCCGCTGCGACAAAACCTGCAGAACCGGAAAAGACGCCCAGGGAATATGGAAACGATGAGCCAGCCGCCGCCGGACACAACCGCACTGGAGGAGGCCTTAAGCAGGCCCCCATCATACGCCGTCGAAGCAATGGCTCGCGTTGACGGCGACATCCTTGTGCTGGGCGCGGGCGGCAAAATGGGCCCCAGCCTGTCCGTCATGGCGAAACGCGCCTGCGACATGGCGGGCGCGAAACGGCGCGTATGGGCGGTGTCGCGGTTCACAACTCCTGAGGCGCGGGAGTATCTGGCGCAACAGAACGTGACGCCAATCCCCTGCGACCTGATGGCGCCGGGCGCGCTTGACGCCCTGCCTGAAGCGGCAAATATCATCTACATGGTCGGGATGAAATTTGGCGCGACCCGGCAACTGGCGCGGACATGGGCGGTGAACGCATGGCTGCCGGGCGCGGTGTGCCGCCGCTATCCCAAGAGCCGCGCCGTGGTTTTTTCCACGGGCAACGTCTACGGCCTGACGCCCGTATCGCGGGGCGGCTCGAAAGAAGACGACCCGCCCGCGCCGGACGGCGAATACGCCATGAGCGCGTTGGGGCGCGAGCGGGTGTTTGAATATTTCTCACAAACGCAGGACATGGCGCAGTCCGTCATTCGCCTGAATTACGCCTGCGACCTGCGTTACGGCGTGCTGGTGGATATTGCGCTCAAGGTGATGGAGAACCGGCCGGTGCCCCTGGAAATGGGCTACTTGAACACAATATGGCAGGGCGCCGCAAACGCCATGGCACTGGCGTCGCTCGCGCACGCCGATACGCCGCCGCTGATACTGAATGTGACCGGTTCCCGGACGCTGCGCGTGCGCGAGGTGGCGGAATGGTTCGGGGAACGTTTCGGCGCGCCGCCCCGCTTCGAGGGTGAAGAATCTGCGGACGCGTTATTGAGCGACAGCAGCCGCGCGCTGGCGCTGTTCGGACGCCCGCAGCCGACCGAAGAACAACTGATGGCATGGGTGGCGGAATGGCGCCTGCGCGGCGGCGCTTTGCTGAACAAGCCTACTCATTTCGAGTCACGCGACGGACGCTTCTAAACGGAACGGCGGCCAAAGCCCAAGCGATTATAGGCGCTTAAGACCGGTTGGCTGACAATTTTTTCTCAGTTTGCCGCATGTTGTTCATACAATTGAGTTTGTTAGCACATTATCGGCCAGAAACCACGATCAAGAAAAAGAAGTTGGGTATGTTGTTCACGCTTCAGCGCGCGGGGTTGCGTGTATGAATCAGAGTTTGTGTGCTACTGCCGCGCGCTGAAGCGTGAACAACATACAAAGAGATATAGTCAAACCTGGATTGCGGGCAACGCCCGCGTTGGGTAATAAGCAAGCATCTTTCACCTGCCGGTGTCGTGCGGGAAATCCGGTGAAATATTCGGGCTGGACGACGATACCGAATTATCAGATGACCGTCGTCTGCGTCGGCGCCGGGAACGAAAAATGAGCGAAAGCGGCAAACGCTGTATTTGTTCACCGGAACCATGTACAATAAAGGGCGCAACGTTATTGTCTGGGCTGACGCTGCGGTTCAATAAGTTACACAAAACAACCCGGAAGAGGATGGCACATTATGAGAACGCTGTTGTTGATTGTTGTCGCGTTTGCCTGTCTCGTATCCGCCGGAGCCGAACCGGCGACCCTCCGCGTGGGCGTACTTGCAGACGGAGAGTCGGAATTGTGGACAGGCGTGCAAGCCGCCATCAAGGAAAAGGCGGAAGAACAGCATGTCGCGATTGATTTTCGCATACCGGAACCCGCAACGGCGGAACGGCAGAATGAACTCGCCCTGGAGATGCTTGACGGCGGCGCGCAGGCGCTGGCGATAAGTCCCGTCAACCCGAAGGAGCAGCTGGACGCGCTAAATAATCTGGCCGAAAAAGCGCCGCTGGTCGCAGTGTTGCGCGACGCGCCGGAAAGCGCGCGCGTCGTTTTCATCGGCAGGGACGAGAAGGAGGTGGGCCGTCGGCTCGCGCGCGGCGTATTGAAAAGCCTGCCGGAAGGATTGAAGGTCATGGCTTTCGTCCGCGACGTGGACGCGCCGGATTCGCAACAACGCATCGCCGGATTCAAAGAAGAACTGGCGAAAACCGAAACGGTTCTCGACGCCGTAAAAGAGGACAAGGGCGATCGCATGGTGGCCTGGGCCAATATGGAAGAGATCATTCTTCATCGTCCGGAAATAGCGGGGTTTGTCGGCTTTGAAGCGTATCATCTCCCCGTGATGGCGCAGGTGGTGAAAGAGACCGGGCGCGCGCGCCAGGTGCGGATAGTCAGTGTCGGTCCAGCGCCGGACATGAGAAAACTGGTGCAGGACGGTGTTGTGCATGCCGTTGTCATGGAAGACGCGGATGACATGAGCGGCTTGTTGTTGGAAACGTTGGCCGGGCTGGCGAAAAAGGAAAAGGAAGCGCCCGGCGAAGAAGCCTTTATTGCCGCGCCGCTGGCGACCCTTGAAACGGAAAATTTGATGTCTGTAGAGGATGTGATGCATGAAATGCAAATACAGGTACCATGGATATCTGAAGTTGCTCCCGGAGCCCCCTGAGCCCGACAGACTGGCGCAAACAGACCAGGTCTTTTTTGACGCCGGCGACCTCGAGCAATGGAAGTCCGAGGATGACGCCTCGGAAAAAGAGTGGGTCGGCGTGCCCGTGCGCAAACGGCGAACCGACGAAGGGTTGGCGTTGCTTGCCCATTTTGAGGATATCCGCCGCATAGACAACCTTAATCGGAATGAACCGCGTTATTGGGCGCCCCTGTCCGTTACCGGCGAAAGCGACCCGCGTTTTCCCCTCGATTGTATTCGCTACCCCGTGGTGGAAATAACATACCGGTGCGACACGTCTCACGCCTACCCCGCGTGTCAATGGACTTATCCCGGCGGCGAGCATCTTGTATATTTGGAATCGGAACGAGACTGGCAAACCGCCGCGCTGTTGATTCCGTACAAACAGTTTCCCCCTGTGTTGACGCGCTTCTCCATTCGTCTGTATGGCTCCTGGCGCACCACGGAATCCATTGAAATCGCTTCGATACGATTTCGCGCCCTGCTGCCCGGAGAAGAAGAGGTTATCAGGGATTTCGACGCCTCCATCAGCAAGGCGCCGCCGCCGCGCCATTACCCCGCGCTCGATAACTTTCTGCCTTTCGGCGTGTACATGAACGCGGAAACTGCGGCGCAGCTGTCAGACGCGCTTGACATTTCAATTTTTGATTATTGGCGGCTGGCCCTTGAAGATGTCGCCCGCCACCATCATAATTGCGTCGTGGTTGAAAGCTTTCAGTCCCTGAGCCACGAAGACCGTCTGGTCTTGTTCGACCTCGCCGAGAACTTCGGGCTGCGCCTTATCCCAACATTCGACTGGCCCATGGAACGCTTTGACGAAGAGGGCGATGCGCTGGTGGAAAGCTGCATCAAGCCGTACGCCGATTCGCAGGCCGTGCTGGCGTGGAACGTGCTTGACGCGCCGCCGCCGCAAACGTTCCGCGCCTTTCTCGAGGCCCGTGACAAAATCGCGGCGGTGGATGCGAATCACCCCATGGCCGTTCACATGCGGCAGGCCGATATATTTCCCTTGTTTGCCCCTTTCTTCGCCGTTTCGGGCTTTTCCCATTTCAAGTCGGGCGCGCCCTGGGCGTTGGGCGACGCGCTGCGCGCGCACCTGCCGCTTATGAGCGGACAGCAATTCTGGGTGACGGCGCCCGCCTTCGTATACGCCTCTGACGCGCCTGATTGGAACACCAGCCCGCAGCTGCGGCTGATGCTGAACACGGCGCTGGCAAATGGGGCGCGCGGCTGGCTGGCGCACACGTACCACAACACGCCGGTATGGGTGGACGGCCATTATCAACGCTCATTGACGGGGCCGTTTCTGACTTTCAGCGATCTTTGGGCGGAACTGGGAAACCGCGTCGAGCGGTTGTCCGTTATGGCGCCGCTGCTTTTAAGCGCGCGACCGGCACCACCGCCGGAATTCATGCGCGTTGACATCTCGGTGCAGAAACATCCCAAATCACATCTTCGAAACGGTATGAGCCTGTTGTCAACATTGTGGCTCCAAGGACCGGACTACTATCTCTTTTATATCATCAACAACGACACAGACCAGGTGGCGTCCGTCAATATGACGCTTCCGGACAACCTGCCTGACGGCATGAATGTATTTGACACATCCGCCATGGTGCGCATGCGCGCCTGGGCCCCCTCAGACAAACAGCGCCATTTTGAAATGTTTCCGGGACAGGGACAACTATTCCTGATTGGAACGCTGGAGGTGTGCGAGGCATGGCGCGACGTCATCGCGCGGCGGATACTCGACGCGGACCGGCGGCAGGCGCAGGTGGACATGGAGCTTGCCCGCCAATACGGGCTGGACATTGACGACATTGCGGCGGTCATTTGCGCAAAGGACGGCGCCCCATCCATAGAAAAATTGGGGCATGTCCACGCGGCGCGCGAGCGGCTCTTCAACCGCATATACGCCACGCCCGCCATCTGTGAAACGCGGCAACTGCTCATTAAGACAAGTTCCATCCTGTGCGGGTGTGATGGAGCGCTCAGCGCGCTCTATGGCTCGGGACGCGCGGATACCGCCCACGAGATGGGCGTCCGCGTAATACCTCTGGCGCAGCAGCTTACCAAGCTGCGCATAAAACTGCGCAAGGGGGCGGGCACAGACATCAAGCGGGACGCGGAAAAACTGGCGCAGGAAAGTGAAACCGTCGTGCGGAAGATATGGAGTATGCGTTGAAATGGCGCGGTCTGTTGTCATGTCGCAGGCGCGGCATGTTTAAGCGTTAACAAGACGCGCGCTGGAAAATTTTCCGGGTTGCGGGCGCCGCCCGCGTCGGGTTTGTACAAGAGAGAATATTTTCATGTGGCTTTCCGGTGAAATAGTCCAGGGGGGCTGGACGCTTGTTGTGATAGGGCTTTGTTCGGTCGTGGCGGCGGGCGTCATCCTCGAACGGATATACGCCCTGCGTCGGGCGCGGGTAATTGCGCCTGAAGTGGCGCGCGCGCTTGACGCTTATAATGACGGCGACAGCGTAGCCGCCGTTCTGTCGGTGTGCAACAAGAACCGGGGCGCGTTTGCCAGAATTGCGGCCGCCATTGTTGAAATGCGGCGACTGGAACACGCCCAGGCAATTGAACGGATGCGCGCCGTGGGACGCGTCGAACTTGAGAAACTGGAACGGGGGCTGACCGTGCTTGAAATCATCGCCGCGGCGACGCCGCTGCTGGGGTTGTTGGGGACGGTTCTGGGAATGATGGACGTTTTCAGCGTAATCACGACCGAAGGCATCGGCGATCCGCAGGTGCTGGCAGGCGGCATCTCGAAAGCGCTGATCACCACGGTGGCGGGTTTGTCGGTGGCCATACCGTCCCTTGCGTTTCACAGTCTCTTTGCCAGACGGGTTGGCGCGCTTGGCGCGGAAATGCAGGACCTCGCCACCGCGTTTTTATTGCGCGCCCAACATGCGGACGGCGATATTACGCGGGAGTAAACAGATGAAAACAAAGACCGCCATCCAGATGCGTGAGGCGCGCAAACGCAACGCACTGCTCGAGGAGGCGCGCGCGTTGTGTCTTGACCATGGATTATCCGGCCTGTCTCTCGACCGGCTGATTGCCAATACGGGCGTTTCCAAACGCACGTTGTATCGTTACTTTCACTCGCGAACCGCGTTCGTCGCCGATGTCGTGGCGCATGACGGCGCGATATGGCGTGAGTGGTTTCTTGACGCCATACGCGAGCAGGCTGATACGCCGGGACAACGGCTTTATGCTTTTTTTGACACCCTTGCTTTGTGGACGGCGTCGCCGGATTTCCGCGGCTGCCTGTTTGCGCAGGCGCTGTGCAACGGCGCGCCGCTTGCCGAAGAAATCACGCGTGCCGCACAGAAACAGATGGAATACGTCCGCAAGTTTCTACATGACAACGCACGCAGGGCGGGCGTCAAAAATCCCACAGCCTTTGCGGAGGCGTTACTGTTGTCCGTGACGGTCGTGTTAAGCGGCACGGGCTGCCGCGTCAGTGAGAATTCCGGCAAATATCTTGCGGCGCTGGCCGGCGCATTGCTGCAACACAATCACATACATCGGAACAAACCATAGCATGGCATTCCGGCACATCATAAGAAACCCCGTCTTGTCGCTGTTGCGGCATCGGCGTCAGCATGTAATTTTGCATATCACCGAGCGATGCGACCTGCGATGCAAGACCTGCTTCGTCCATAAGACCGAGCGAGAAATGCCGCTTGAGACCGCCGGAAAAATCGCGGGCATGTTGCGCGGCGTACACTGGCTGGACATCGGCGGGGGCGAGCCGTTTCTTCATAAAGACCTTGCCGCCATCTGCCGCCTGTTCCCGAAGAGTGTTATTACCATACCCACAAACGGACAACGCCCGGAACATATCCACGAGACTGCGCGGGAACTGGCGACCATTGTGAAAAAGGAATTAACCCTTGCCTTGTCTCTCGACGGGTTCAGGGAGGTTAATGACGGCATCCGCGGCGCGGGCAGTTTTGAAAAGGCCATGGAAACATTCCGGCTGTTGCGCGACATTCGCGGCGTTAAATTAAAAGTCAACACCGTGGTGTGCAACGCCAACAGCAAAACGCTGCTTGATTTTATGCGCTTCATCCGCGAGCAGGGCCCGGATTATCATTCCCTGCTGTTGCTGCGCGGCGCGCCGGAAGACCCGGCGCTTGCGCTGCCGCCGATGGCGGAACTTGAAGCAATGACGCCTGAACTGTTGCGCATACTTGGTTCTTATGATTATGGCGATGGCGGCAACCCCGTGCTGCGCGTGTTGAAAAAACGCTATCAGCGGTATCTCTGGAATATCAGTCTGAAGACGTTGGCGACGCAGCGCTGCCATGTTCCCTGCAAGGCGCCCTGGCTGCACAAGGTTATTTATACCGACGGAAGCATTGCATTGTGCGAGCTGATGCCGCCCGTGGGGAATATCCTCGAAGAGCCGCTGCCGCTGCTCGAAGAGAAAATGATCGCGGCATTGCGCGACTATGAATACGCCAACGGCCCGTGTTACTGTACCCATAACTGCAACATGAACGAAAACATACGCACCCATTCCCGCTCAATATTATCCATTCTGACAGGAATAGACCTATGAACGCCCCGGAAGCGTCCATCATCATCCCGGTTTACAACCGCATCGAGGACGTTCGGCATCTGCTCGACCGGCTCGCGCAGCAGAGCCGCACCGATTTTGAAGTGGTCTTGGTGGATGACTGCTCCCACGAACCTGTCGCGCAGACCGTGAACCCGGAGCAATATCCCTGGCCGTTGCGCATCCTGCGCCACGACGTTAACGGCGGCGTCGGCAAGGCGCGCAACACCGGCGTCTCCAACGCGCAAGGCGCGACGCTTATTTTTGTGGACAGCGACGCCGACGTTCCGGACGCCGACTGGTATGAGCGGTTTATGGCGTTGTACCGCCGCGCAGGCGAAATGGCGGAACATGCCGAAAAAAAAACAGTATGTGTTCCACAGCGAGGTGCGCGGTATTCACACCACGCTTCTGGGACGGGTGGACACCTATTCCAACTGGTTCGAATCGTGCATGACCCGGCCCTGCCAGATACAGGACCGGCACCTGCCCATGAACAACACCGCCGTTCAACGGGACGTGTTCGACAAGGTCGGCATGTTTAACGAGCAACTCCATCTTGGCGAGGACATCGAGTTGTGCTTCCGATGTCTTGACCGCGGTGTCGGTCTGTTTTTCATCCCCGGCACGCCGGTGGGGCACTTCGACAGAAACACATTGAAAGGCGTATGGGAGCATTACTACCGCATCGGCGAATACTCGCCCATCATACGCAGCCTTCGCCCCGACTCCCCCTACCGATGGCTGTTCCCGAAAAACCGATTCATGGCGGCGTTGCTCTTCCTGCCGCTGACCATGCTCAAGACCGTATACATCACCAACTGCTGGCTGCGCCGCGATCCCTCAGTACTCCTGTTTATGCCCGGCATCTACATGACCAATGTGGCATACTATTTCGGTTTATATAAAACATTGGGCAAGAAGACGGAACGGGTTCGCGCCCGTGAATGAACGCCGGGGTTTATCAGGAAAGACAAGAGGGACGCAAACAATTGCGCGTGCGGTTATTCGATGTTTGCGCCAAGTCGTTGTTTGGGCAGTTCCGCGTCCGGATGCGCCGCCGCGATTTCCTGCCACGCGCTGCGACGCGCCTCGGTTGCGTTCATGCGACGGTACGCTTCGTCCATGAACCGCGCGGAGCGGGACGCTTCAGGAACAATCATGAGCACCTTGAAAAATTGTTCCGCCGCCTCTTCCAATCTGTCCGCTCCGAGCAACGCCTCGCCCAACGCCACCGTGTGGGCGAGATTATCCGGTTCAAATGAAGCCGCCGCCGCCAGCAGGTGGGAAGCGATTTCATAACGTTGAGAACGAATGTATTTATCTGCGGCGGCGGAAAGACGCGCAGCCGCTTCGTTTTTTAGTTCCGGCTTTTCCTTAATCACCGAGGCAATAACGGCCAATCCGGCTTCGCTCTCGCCCGCGCGGCACAGAGCGAGGCCGTACAGCATCCGCGCATCCGGAAGATCGCCATGCTGACGCGCAAGCGCCGAGGCGAAGTCAAGCGCGTCGGGAGCGTCCGACTCCATAAGCGCAAACCCGTAATGAAGCCGCGGCAGCGGCGCGTCCGGCTGTTCCTCGCTGACACCGCGCCAGAACGCGAGCCGCTCCTCCGTATTCAGCGTTTGATCCAGTTTGCGGGCCGATTCCAACGCCGCCGGCGACGCCGACGCCACAACAACAGCCTGCCGCCATGCGGCCACAGCGTCGGGAACCGCATCGAGCAAGTGAAAACACACGCCCAATTGCAACCAATAAAAGGCTTCGTCCGGCACATACTCCGCGGCCAGTCGGTACAGGCGCGCCGCCGCTTCCGGCGCATTCCGTTCAAGCAATATCCGTCCGGCGTTTTGGCATGTCCAAGCCGCCTGCCCCTTTAACGACGCCGCTTCCGATACGGCTTCCTGAATCATGGCAATGCCGGTCTGCGCCTGATCCAGGCAGGCAAGGACGCCGCCCAACCGGATGCGCGCAGAACCCGCATCATGCCCCGCAGACAGCGCCTTTTCATAAGCGGCGCGCGCCTCATCATACGCGCCGCGCGCCTCGAGCGCCATGCCCCAGTGCAGGCATGCAACAGGGTTCTCGGGATTTTCTTCCTTCAATGTCCGCCATGTCTCATGACAGTTGTTCGTGTCGCCTGTTCGTTCGCACAGATCATC
>DSBB01000008.1 GCA_011046175.1 Candidatus Hydrogenedentota bacterium
CGACTTTGGCCTGTCGAAATCAAACGCCAGCTGGCGCATGCGCTTTATGAAGGAAGCGGGCGGCACCCGGGCGTACATGTCGCCGGAACAACTGGGCAAGGAGAGTCTTGACGCGCGTTCGGACATATTCTCTTTCGGCATCACCATGTTCGAGTTTTTCACGGGAAAGCATCCCTGCACGGGAGAAAGTCCGAAAGAAATAGCAAAGCAAATCCGCTCGAAGTCCTACAAATTCCCGCGGCCATCCTCCATCAATCCCGAGATACCGGACAAATTGGACAGGATTATCCTGAAGGCGCTGCGCCGCGACATTAACAGACGCTATCAATCCTGTACGGAAATGCTGCTTGACCTGACCCGACTGACACAGTCAAGGATATAACGCATGGGTAAGCGCTATTTTGCGAAAAAGTCCAGATGGGAACCCAGATTATTCGTTATCATGGGCGCAATCGCGCTTGTTTTCGCGTTCGTTATCGCCGCGCCGTATTTGCTTTCGCTGGGCCGCGCCATGTTCCAGAGCCGCGTGGTTATCGCGGGCGATGCCGCCCGCGAAGCGCTGGAGCAGGCGCATGCGTTCGTTGCCGAGGGCGCAATAGAAGAGGCGGAGCGGATGATTCAACCCTTGTTGAGCGGGCGTGACCCCGTCGTCACGCCACGGGCCATTATCCTTCAGGCTGATATAGACCACCACCACGGCAAGGCGGAGGACGCGCTGCGGTTGCTTTCGGAAGCATGCGAAACGTTCCGCGCCGGCCGCGAATATCCCCGTCTTCTGGAAAGAAAGGCGCGTCAACTTGAAGAGATGGCGCGATTGGACGAAGCGCGCGTCATTTACGAAACGTTGCGCGATAACGCGCCGCCGGAAATCCGCGCCATGGGTTATCTAGGGCTTGGACGCCTGGCCGAGCGGTCCGATGATCTCATCGCAGCGCGCGATCTGTACCGCCGCGCTGTGGAAGATGCGCCTTGGAACGAGCCCGTGTGGGAGGAGGCCGTCACGCTTATGGGGCGGCTGAACGTTGCGCTGATCTTTTCGCCCGCGCAGACGCCGGAAAGCCGCTATTACACGGTGGAAAGCGGCGATACCCTTATCAGCATAGGCATGAAACTGAATACCACGCTCGGTTTGTTGACCATCGCCAACAATATAGACGACGCGGCGCGACTGAGCCTCGGGCAACGGCTGAAGTACACGCCCAAGGACTTCTTCATCGTGATTGAACGCAGCACATGCCGTTTATACCTGTTCGACAACCGGGGCTTGTTCAAACTGTATAAAGTCGGGTTGGGCAAACCCGGTCATGAAACAACCCTGGGCAACTATACCATTGGCAACAAGCAGAAGGACCCTGTGTGGCACAAACCGGGTGTTGGTCCCATACCGGCGAATTCTCCCGAAAACGAACTGGGAACGCGCTGGATGCCGTTGGTGCCTGCGGAAGAAGGATTGCCGCATGATCTGGGCATACACGGCACCGTCGCGTCGGAAACGGTGGGACTGTATTCCTCGAAAGGCTGCGCCCGCATGCTCAACCACGAGGTGGAGGAGTTGTACGATCTGGTGGTGCGCGCCACGCCGGTGGAAATAGTGGAGAATATTCGCGACCGCGTGGATGAACCGGACGCGCCCGAGGACGCCGCGGAATCCACGCCCGAAACGACGCAGTCAGATGTTGCGTCTGACCGCATATAACACGGCGAAAACGACACCGGGAACTTTTATGAAGCGGATTCTTGTAACAGGAGGCGCGGGATTTATCGGGTCAGCTTTTGTGCGTTATCAATTGCGCCGCTATCCCGACGTGCATATCGTTGTTCTTGACAAACTAACCTATGCGGGGAATCTGGACAACCTGAAAGAAGCGGCGTCCGACCGATTCACGTTTATCCGCGGCGATGTTGCAAACCGCGAAGACGCCGCGAACGCCATGAACGGCTGCGACGCGATAGCGCATTTCGCCGCCGAAAGTCATGTGGACAGAAGCCTTGCGGGCGCCGCGGATTTCATCAGCACCAATGTCGCGGGGGTAAATGTCATTCTGGAAGAGGCGCTTGCCCGCGGCATAAAACGCATTCTGCTCGTTTCCACGGATGAGGTCTACGGCAGTATTGAATCCGGCGCGTTTGCGGAGGATGCGCCTCTCAGGCCGCGCAATCCTTACGCGGCAAGCAAGGCGGCAGGCGAACTGTTTGGTCTGGCGTTCCATGCGTCACACGGTTCGCCTGTGCTTATTACACGCGGCTCAAACACCTACGGTCCGTATCAATATCCGGAAAAAGCGCTCCCATTATTCATTACCAACGCCATTGACGGACAACCGTTGCCCATTTACGGCGACGGACGGAACGTGCGCGACTGGCTGTTTGTGGATGACCATTGCAGTGGTATTGACCTTGTGTTGCGTAATGGAGAGCCCGGACAAATTTATAACATTGCGGACGGAAACGAAAAACAGAACAATGAAGTGGCGCGTCGGCTTCTCGAGTTGATGAATGCGTCCCCGTCGCTCATTCGGTTTGTGCGCGA
Source organism: Candidatus Hydrogenedentota bacterium (assembly GCA_011046175.1). Taxonomy (GTDB): domain Bacteria; phylum Hydrogenedentota; class Hydrogenedentia; order Hydrogenedentales; family CAITNO01; genus SLFT01. The sequence continues at coordinate 2,531 of DSBB01000008.1, forward strand.
CCGCGCCGGGCATGATCGCCGTTATGCCATTGACTCCTCCAAAATACGGGCGCTCGGCTGGACGCCGGCAACGGGCTGGGAAGACGGCATGGCCGCAACCGTGCGTTGGTACAAAGAAAACGAATGGTGGTGGCGCAAGATCAAGCGCGGCGATTTCAGAGAATACTATGACCGGTTGTATGGGCCGTTGCTTTCAGAATAGGGCTTTTTCCGTCTGACGGAGCGCCGGGGTTTGTTTCTTTTCTGCCACAACTTGACCGACCCGGCGACAAGGGGTATCATAACGGAAAGGCAATCGCTTTCAAATGAAGACAACGCCCGGAGTTTGGCGCCACGGGCAACCTTACAAGGAGATGCAGGCCATGAAAAATGAAGTTCCGGTATCCAGGGAAAGCAACACCACCAGACGCGCTTTTTTGAAAGCCTCCGGCGCCGCCGCGGCGGGGCTGGCGCTTGCGGGGAAACGCAACGCATACGCCGCCGAAAAACTCGCCATAGACGGCGGCCCCCCGGCAGTGCCCAAACCTGATTCGGACGCATGGCGCTGGCCGCGTTATGGCGAGGCGGAGGAGCAGGCGGTGCTGGAACTGTTGCGCAGCCCAAACTATAACAACTTGGAACCGCTTGAACGGGAGTGGCGCGATTACGTCGGCGTACCCTACGCCACGGCCTACTGCAACGGCACAAGCGCGTTGGCGTCGCTGTTCTTCGCGCTGAATCTGCCGCCCGGCAGCGAGATCATGGTGCCCAGTTACACCTTCTTCGCCACCATAGTGCCCATGCGCCTGTTCGGGCTTGTGCCGGTGTTTGTGGACATCAACCCGCGCACGTTGAATTTCGATCTGGACGACGCGAAAAAGCGGTTGACGCCAAACACAAAGGCGGTGATGCCGGTGCATTGGATTGGACTTCCCTGTGACATGGACGCCATCAACGACTGGGCAAAAGAAAAGGGATTGATTGTTTTGGAGGACGCCGCCCACGCCCAAGGCGCGAAACTGAAAGGCAAGTGCATGGGCGCATGGAGCGAAATGTCCATTACCAGCTACCAGATGAGCAAACCGCTGCCCGCCATTGAAGGCGGCATGGGCATGTACCAGACCAAGGAGCATCATGATCGCGCCACCGTGTTCGGCCACTACGATACGCGGGGCGTTTCTGATGACAGCAGCTACAAGAAGTACCACGGCACGGGCCTGGGGTTGAAGTTCCGTATGCACCCCATGGCCGCCGCGTTGGCGCGATGCCAGTTGCGCACCCTCGAAGAGCGGGTTACGGCGGGCGCGGCGCAGGTGCGCCGCCTGAACGATGTTTTGACCCAGTTGCCCGGCCTTTACGAACAGACCAGCGGACGCAAGGACATGCGCCGCATCTATTATGAATGGAACATGCTGTTCATTGATGAAAAGGAAGCGGGCGTCTCCCGCGAAGCCGTGGTGAAGGCGCTGAAAGCGGAAGGCGTGCGCGCCGACGCGCTGAGTTACCGGTTGCAGCACAAACAGCCGCTGTACACCGAGGCCGCATGGTGGCATCATCTGCCGGTGATTCCCGAATTGCCCGGCAGCGACGCCGCCAACGCCACCAGTATTGCGCTTCCCTACTTCACCCGCGAGGCGCCGGAGATGGTGGAACAGTACATCAAGGCCTTTGAGAAGGTTTGGGCGCATCGGTCGGCGCTGACCTGATAAGATAAGCGGCGGACAATCCCTTGGACGCTCGGAGTTATATGTGCGTGTTCGCGTTTTGCGGAGATGACACGGGCATTCGCCTGCGGGCTTGCGGGGTGTTATTTGCCAATGCAGAACGAGGCAAAGATGCGGTCAAGGATGTTCTCGGGCGTGGTTTCGCCGGTTATCTCGCCAAGAGCGGCCAACGCTTCACGCAGGTCCACGGCGAGCAGTTCCGGTGATGCGGCGGCGTTTTCAAGGAGACGCTCAAGCGATGCGGCGGCGCGGCGCATGCTGTCTTTCTGGTGAACGCGGAACAGCATGGGCGCGTCAGCCGGGGGCGCGTCGTCGCCAAGGAGCAACGCGGCAAGCCGGCGTTCAAGCTCGCGCATTCCCGCGCCGGTTGTTGCGGATATGCTGCAGGCGGCAACACATTGCAGGGGGAGCGTTCCGTTGGGAAAGCCGGCATCCGCCCCCTCCACTAAATCCATTTTGTTGCGCACCAACACAACGGGCGTTCTTATCTTTGCCAGCTCTTCCGCCAGGGCGACATCCTCGGGAGAACATGGCCGGGAAACGTCCACCACAAAAAGGATGAGCCCCGCCTGTTGCGCGGCATTGCGGGCGCGCTCGACGCCAATGGCCTCCACCTCGTTTTCCGCGTTTCTCACGCCCGCCGTGTCCACAAGTCGCGCGGGGACGCCCTCCAGGGTGATGGTTTCCTCGAGACGGTCCCGGGTGGTTCCCGGCAGATCGGAGACAATGGCGCGCGCGTCGCGCAGCAAGGCGTTGAACAAGCTGGATTTGCCCACATTCGGTTTGCCCACAATGGCAAGGGATATGCCTTCACGATACAGGATGCCCGCGTCGGCGGTTTGCACAAGTTCCGCCATGCGGGCGTGCGTCCGGCGCAACCCGTCGAGGAGCGCGGCGTCCACCAGTTCCGGCAAATCTTCCTCGGGAAAATCCACCGCCGCCTCGATACGGGCAAGGGCGTCGGCAAGTGTGTCGGTCATCTCGCGCAGCGCGCGCGACAACGCGCCGGACGCGGCGGCGTTTGCGGCGTTTAATGCCGCCCGCGTCTGCGCGTGAACAAGGTCCATTACCGCCTCGGCGCGGCTCAGGTCAAGACGTCCGTTCACAAAAGCGCGCCGCGTGAACTCTCCCGGACGCGCCAATCTCGCGCCGCGCGCCAGCGCTTCATCAAGGATGGCGCGCAGCGGCGCCATGCCGCCGTGGCCGTTAATCTCGACCACGTCTTCGGTGGTGTAGCTGTGCGGGGCGCGCATCACATGCACGAGCACCTCGTCAAGGGACCGTCCCCTGCTGTCGCGTATATGGCCGTGAAACACGCGCTGCCGTCCCTTGCAAATGTCTTTGCCGCGGGAGGAGGCAAACATTCCCGCAACGATTTCAATGGCGTTTTTTCCGCTCAAACGAACAATCCCCACGCCACCTTCACCGGGCGGCGTGGAGATTGCCGCAATCGTGTCTTCGCTGAGTTCGTCCGGCATCACTCGTTCTTCGGCCCGCCGCCGTCATCGCGATTCCGCTCGCGGCGTTCACTGTTCCGGCGCTTTGGGCCGCCGTCTTTTCCGCCGACAGGGTTAATAACAATGCTTCTAAACAGCGAATCGCCGAGGCTGTAGGTGCGCACCTGCGGGTCGGGTTCCAATGTCAGGTGTATGATGCGTCGTTCCTGCGGGCTGAGCGGCTTCAAACGCACATTGCGTCCGGTCTCTTTGGCGCGTTTTGCCATGCTTCGCGCCATATCCGCCAACATGTTCTGCCGTCTGTCCACATAACCGCCCACATCCACTACGACGCGCTCGGTATTGTCGCCCGCTTCATTCTGGGCTATCATGCGGTTGACCAGGTATTGAATGGCGTGAAGCGTCACGCCCCGCTTACCGATCAGGATGCCGCCGTCCTCCTCGCTGTCTATGGCGAGACGGGCGCTGCCGTCCGCGGCGCGGGCAAATGTTACGTTGCCCTTGAGGTCCATCAACGCGAGCACTTCGCTGAGCATGGCCGCCGCCTCCCTGCCCTGTTCATCGGTAATGGTTTCGATTTCTTCGTCTGTCCGGGCGTCAGGCGGCAGATCGTTGTCCATGACGTTATTATCGGCGCCTTCGGCATCGGCATTTTCAAAGTTTTGGGCGCGCCGAAGCGCCTCCGTCGCCTCGTCGGTGACAGACCGATGTTGTTTCTCAATAATTGGCGACGCTTTGTGGGCATTGCCCTGTTGGGCGCGGTTCTGTGCTGGCGCGCGGTTATCTTCAGGCCGGTACTCGCCGCCGCCGGAACGCTTCCGTTTCTTTTTGCGTCGCTGGCCTTCCTGCCGTTCTGACCGGGCGACGTCCCCGTCCCGATTTGGTTTGTTGTCGCCGGGCCTGCCGCCTTTGCGGGAACGTTCCTGTTGTCCTTCTTTTCTTTGTTCCTGCTTTCCGCCGCGTTGTTCCCTGCGACTTGTGTCACGCCGTTCGGGCCGCTCCTTTTTTCCGTCGCCGCGTTTCTGTCGCGGTTCATTTGCCCGTTCCGCCGTCAATCGTACGCGCACGGGCCGCGCGCCGAGCCCCAAAAAGCCTTTGCTTCCTTCGTCTATCACATCAATTTTTTCAAGGTCGTGCATATCCACCCCAAGTTCCTTGAGGCCGTTTTGGATTGCTTCTTCACGGGTTTTCCCCGAACTTTCTATAACTCTCATCGTTCATATTCTCCTGTTGGCATGTTGCGCGTTCAGCGTCACCATGCGGGGCGGCGCCCCATACCCGCTTGTCACCCCCGGTTTTTCGGGTCTTTGCGCCTGCGGCTTCGCTGTTTCTGTTTTCGGATTTCCTTGTTCATTTCACGTTGCTTGGCGCGCGCCAAATCATAAAAATGACGGGGCTTTGCGGGTTTCTTCTTTTTTACGGGTTCCACATCAACATCAATCCTCTGGATGATGTAATTTTGGGCAATGCCCAAGAGGGTGCTGACCAGAATGTACAGATTGAGCCCCGACGCCATATTATAGGTGATGACGGCGAAAAAAACAGGCATCAGCGTCATCAACATCTTCTGCTGCGGGTTCTGGGCGGGCCCCGACATGGGCATCAGCTTCTGGCTGACCACCATGGAGGCCGCCATGAGTATGGGCAGCAGATTCAGGCTTTCAAGGGGCAATTCGGAAAAGGGCAGCGGTATCTGGAAGGGAAGCATGAACAGGCGGTCCGGTTCGGACAGGTCTGTTATCCAGAAAACAAAGGGCGCGCGCCGCAGTTCAAAAGCGCTCCACAACATGCGATACAGCGCGATGAAAACCGGCATCTGCAACAGCATGGGCAGGCATCCGCCCAACGGGCTTACGCCGCGATCGCGGTACAACTGCATCATCTGTTTTTGCAGTTCCTGTTGATCGTCGCCGTACTCCGCTTTCAACTTCTCCATTTCCGGCGCCAGTTTCGACATCTTCTTCATGCTCAACATGCTTTTCCACGTCAGCGGGAACATGACCAGACGCACAATGAGCGTGAGGAAAATAATGGCGAGGCCGTAGTTGGCTATCACGTTGTCATGGAACCATACGAGAATGGTCAGCAGCAGTTTCGCGAATGAGTCCATGATCGTGAAGGTGGTGAAGAAGGCCAGCACCGATTCGAGAGACGGCCAGGCGGCGCGCAGGGCGTTGCGTCCGCGCGGTCCCATGTAAACCAGATACGGATACTCGACGGTTTCCCTAGGGGCGAGCTCCACGCGCGGCGCGCCCACCCCCACCCGGAATAATGCGGGCGTGCCGTGGAACCATACGCCGGCCATCTCGAACTCGGGTTTCAGCGCCACGGCAAAATAGGCGCTGCAAATCGCCGCCCACTCCGCGTCGAGAATGCGCTCGTTGTACCATGCGCCGTCCGCGGGCAGCGAGAGTTTGGAGGTTGTCCGATAGGTGTTGGCGCCGTCCTTGCGCCAGACAATGCTTTGCCCGGCGCCCTTCTTCAAGTCGCCTGATGCGACGTTCGGCCCCCAATAAAGTGAAAAGGCGGGTTCTTTGCGGTCGAGCCCCAGTAATTGCGGCGCGCCGCCAAGATTTGTGTAGGCGATGCGCGCCGCCACCACGTGCGCATCCTCCTCGAGGGTAAAAGACTTGACCAGCCGCGCATATTCCGGAATTTCAATCTGAAACGAGACCGTGCGCGCGTCCGGGCGCTCCAACAACTCCCAGCGACGGTAATTCAAGGCGTCACCGAGCGTTGAATCGCTGAACAAGAGGCCGAGGGGATACACGGCCTCCGCATCGGCAAGCAGGGGTGTTTCGGGCGCCAGCTGAATGGAATCCGCGCCATCCTTACCGAGCAAAACATGCGCCCGTTTCAGTCGCGCGCCCACCCGGGTAAACGTAAGCTCCAATACGCCGTTTGCCAGCGTTATCTCGTCATCCGCCGGGTTTTCAGGCGCTTCCGCCAATGGCGGCAGGGGCGCATCCACCGCATGTCCCGGGCCTTTGCCGGGAAAGTCCGCCGTTGCGGGCGCTTCAGGCGCAGGCGTATGAGTCGTTTCGCCTTCTTCCGCCGCCGTCGGCGCCGTTTCGGACACGGGCTTCGGCTGTTGCGTCGGCAGGAAGAAATAGGTCCACCCGATTACCAGCACGGTCATCAGCAGAATAGCGAGCAACTGGTTGCGCTGGAGTTCCTTATCACGATTATCATCTAACAATAACTCATTCTCCCACCCCGCTGCAGGGGCTGGATATTGGGAGGCAACGGCTCAATTGTGTCTCGTCCCAACGGTCTTTGCCGGTTTCCCGCGCAACGGCGGCACGGGATCGTAACCGCCTTTACACAAAGGCTGGCAACGCATCAACCGCCAGGCCGCAAGTCCAAGACCCTTGAACGCGCCATGCAGGCTGATAGCCTCAATGGCGTACTGCGAACACGACGGTTCAAAGCGGCAATGACGCCCCAGCACCGGCGACACCCAGCGTTGGTAAAAACGGATAAACGCTATCAATACGCTACGCATCACGACGGAGATGCTTTCCGAGCAACCGCTCCAATTCATCAGCGCAATCCGTCCCGCTCAATGTGGCGCTTGGCGCGCGGGCCACCACCACCAATTGCAAGCCGGGGGTCATGCAATGCTGATTCCGCCTGAAAAACTCGCGAATATGCCGCTTCACACGGTTGCGCGCAACAGCGCCGCCCACTTTCCGCGACACCACCAGTCCGAGTCGGCGTTCGCAGGCCGCATCCACCAGGACATAACACACAAAGACGCGCCCCCACAGCTTTTCACCCTGCGAAAATACGCGCTGAAATAACGGCTTATTTGTGATGCGCGCAGTGCGGGGGAAAAAATACCGTTGAGACGCGGCGCCTGTCATTACCTCGCGAACATGGAATCGGATACACTGAGGCGCTTGCGGCCACGGCGCCGGCGCGCCGCAATAATCTTGCGTCCGCTCACCGTCGCCATGCGCGCGCGGAACCCGTGGGTTCGTATGCGCTTTGTATTCGATGGTTGATATGTTCTTTTCACGACATTCTCCTTAAACTTCAGTCAAAGCAATAGCACGATACGATGAATAGGGAACGTTGCCGAAGCGCGCCGGCAAACGCAGAATACCGCCCCGGAACATGGCGCACAACCCCCGACCGCTCCGGAAAGACAAGGATAGCGTAAGCCACGTTCCCCGTCCAATATGCGCAAATTGTACAGGTTATCAGAGGCGAATGTCAAGAATCAGGCAGTCGCACCAATTGCGTCTTATGTTGTTGCGTTAGAACCGGCGCGACGCGAGTTGCGGCGACGCCTCTTTCTGTTGTTTCACAGACAAAATGCCCGCGATTGCGGCAGAACAAATAATGCCAGCTGGAAAACGCCCCCCAAAAAATGATATATCTGTACGCAGGGTTCAGAATTGTTTGACTTCATTTCTTATACTGCGGAAAAATGCCTTTCTTTTTTGTTGCCAATCGAAAAAGTGCAGGCGTCGGGGCAATGTAAATCTGTTTGCGTTCGCATATGGGATGAGCCGATCCTGTATTCGGGATACGTTTGCGGTTTTTTGCGGCAACCGCAGCCGAGATGGACGTCACGCCCGCCGTTTTTCATGTAACGATTAAGGCGGTGTTCTGCATTGGACGTTCTGATCTTTTTTAACAGTTGATGGGCGCAGCCCGCGTTGGAGACATTTTTTATCATGCTTGACGGATTATTGTATCCCCGGTCAGTGGCCGTTATCGGCGCTTCGCGCAGCCCCGGAAAAGTGGGCTATGCCATATTATCAAATCTTGTAAGCGGCGGCTTCGAGGGCAAGATCATTCCCGTGAACCCGCAGGTGGATGAGATTTTGGGTTTGCCCTGTTACAGGGATGCGCGCGAGGCCAAGATCAAGGTGGATTTGTGCATTATTGTCGTGCCCCCGGGCGCGGTGATGGGGGCGCTTGAAAGCGCGTCCGCCGCGGGCGCGCAAGCGGTTACGATCATCACAGCCGGCTTCAAGGAGGTGGGCGCGGCGGGCGCGGCGCGGGAAAATGAGATAGCCGCCTATTGCCGCAAACGCCGCATGCGGCTGCTGGGACCGAATTGTCTGGGATTGATTAACACGGCAAACAACATGAACGCCTCTTTCGCGGCGCAAATGCCGAAACCCGGCGCCATCTCGGTGTTATCACAGTCGGGCGCGTTATGCACCGCCATCCTCGATTGGTCCGAGGGACGCGGCGTGGGTCTCGCAAAACTGATCAGCATCGGCAACAAGGCCGACCTTTGCGAAACGGATTTGTTGCAGGCGCTGGCGAAGGATGACCAGACCAAAGTCATCGCGGCGTACCTGGAAAGCATTACCAGTGGTCCGGAGTTTATCCGCATCGCTGAGGAGGTGTCGCGCGACAAGCCGGTGGTCATTCTGAAGGCGGGCACCACCGCCGCCGGCGGCAAGGCGGCCTCCTCGCACACGGGCAGTCTTGCGGGCGCGGACATCGCCTATGGCGCGGCATTCAAACGCGCCGGCGTGGTGCGCACCGAGGATTTTGAATCACTTTTTGATTTCGCCACGGCGCTGGCGATGCAGCCGCTGCCGAAAGGCAACCGTGTCGCGGTGATCACGAACGCGGGCGGCCCCGGCATCATGGCGGCGGACGCCGTTGAAAACCTTGGCATGAAACTGGATTCGCTTACGTCTGAAATAGCGGAAGACATCATGTCGAATCTTCCGTCGGCGGCAAGCGTGGGCAACCCTGTGGACGTGCTGGGCGACGCGGATTCCAAACGCTACGCCATGGCGCTCGAAAAAACGCTGGCCGATCCGCAGGTAGACGCGGTGATCGTCATTTTAACGCCCCAGGCCATGTCGGACCCGGACGCCACGGCGGACGCCATCATCACCGGCGCCACGGGCGGGAAGCCTGTGTTGGCGTGTTTCATGGGCGGTTCGCAGGTGCTGGGCGCGCGCGCCAAGTTTGTCGCTGCAAACGTGCCGGATTATCCTTCTCCCGAGCGCGCCGTGGCCGCGCTCAAGGCGATGGTTGACTACGCGGCGTGGCTGAACCGTCCGCCCCGCGTAGTGGCGCGATTCCCGGTCAACCGCCATCGCGTCGAGCGTGTGCTGGCGCGTCAAATGCGCGCGGGCAGGCCGGAGGTGGGCGAGGTGGAGGCGAAAGAAATTCTACGCGCCTATGATTTCAACGTGCCGCCGGGACAGTTGGCGCGCAACAGCGACGACGCCATTGCCGTGGCAGAGCGCATCGGCTATCCGGTGGCCATGAAGATCGTGTCGCCGGACATCCTGCACAAATCCGATTTCGGCGGCGTGAAACTGAACCTTTCCAAGCCGTCTGAAGTGTGCGACGCCTATGACCTGATGATGCTGCGCATAGGCCGCAAAGCGCCCAACGCGCATCTTCGCGGCGTACTGGTGGAAAAGATGAGCAAACCGGGCAGGGAGATCATTCTGGGCATGCACCGCGACCCGCAGTTCGGCCCCATGTTGATGTTCGGCTTGGGCGGTATCTTTGTGGAAGTAATGAAAGACGTCAGTTTTTATCTTGCGCCCATTACGCACGATGAAGCCCTGCAGATGCTGGAAAGCACCCGCTCCTACGCGCTGTTGCAGGGCGCTCGAGGCGAGGCGGCGGTTGATCTGAATGTCATTGCGGCTGCGCTGCAGCGAATCAGCCAGCTGGTGACGGATTTCCCGCAGATTGAAGAAATGGACATCAACCCGTTTATTGTGGGTGAAGTGGGTTCGCCTCCGGTTGTGGCCGATGCGCGCATGATCCTCTCAGGAGTAAAATAAATTATGATGGAAAAAAATATCAGCCATAATCCCGACTGGCAACAAGATTACGCTGAAATGGTGGTGACCGCCAAGGAAGCGGTGTCCCATATCCAGCCGGGACAAAGCGTGTTTCTGGGCACCGGCTGCGCCACGCCGGTCGAACTTATCAAAGCGCTCGTGGCAAGAGCGCGCGAGCTGACCGACATTGAAATCATTCAATTGCTGACGCGCGGCGACGCGCCCTACGCCACCAAAGAACTCGCCAATTGCTTCCCTGTAAACAGTTTTTTCATATCCCAGAATGTCCGCGACATTATTCAACAGGGTCTGGGCGATTATACGCCCATCTGTTTGTCTGACATCCCCCGGTTGTTCAAATCCGGCAAGATGCCGCTTGACGTTGCGCTGATACACACCACGCCGCCCGATGAAAACGGCTTATGCAGTCTGGGCGTGTCTGTGGACATCGTGAAGAGCGCGGCGGAAAATGCGCGGCTGGTCATCGCGCAGGTGAATCCTCAGATGCCCCGGGCGCTGGGCAATTCCTCCCTGCATGTATACGACATAGATTATCTTGTTCCCGTGGACGTGCCCATCATCGAGAACACGCCGCCCGACGCGCGGCCGGGCACCGAGGATATCGGCGAATACCTCGGAGGACTTGTTGAAGACGGCTCCACGGTGCAGCTGGGCATAGGCCGTGTTCCCCAGGCGGTGGCGCCGTTCCTGCTGAAGAAGAAAGACATCGGCATTCACACCGAAATGCTGACAGACGCCATCCTCCCGCTGATTGACGCGGGCGTCATCACCGGCGCCTTGAAATCCATGGACAAAGGCAAAATCGTCGCCAGCTTTGTAATGGGCACGCAGAAGTTGTACGACTATATTGACAACAATCCGTTGTTTTCCTTCAATCCGACCGAATACGTAAACGACCCCTTCGTCATATCGCGCCAAAACAAAATGGTGGCAATCAATGTGGCGCTCGAGGTGGATTTAACGGGCCAGGTCTGTTCTGACAGCATTGGTTATCAATTTTATTCCGGTATCGGCGGTCAGCTGGATTTTACCCGCGGCGCGGCCCGCTCGGAAGGCGGCAAGGCCATCATCGCGCTGCACAGCACGGCGCGCGGGCATAAGTCGCGCATAGTAAGCACGCTCACGCCGGGCGCGGGCGTGGTGACCACGCGCGGCGACGTGCATTATGTGGTCACCGAATACGGCGTGGCGTATTTGCACGGGAAGAACATTCAGGAACGGGCGCTGGCGCTTATCAGCATTGCCCATCCCGACTTCCGCGAACAACTGCTGAAGGACGCAATCGAATACAAATATGTGCGCGCCGAACTGTCCGATTACAGCGACAAGATTACCGTGGGACCAAAAGAAACACGCACCATGTTCCTGTTGAGCGACGGTGTGCAATTGACCGTGCGCCCCATTCATCCCACCGATGAACCGAAGGTGCGCGAACTGTTTCACGCCCTTTCCCAGGAATCCATTTATACCCGGTTCATGGCGCGCATGAAATGGGTGCCGCGCAAGCAGGTGCAGCAGTTTGTGTACATTGACCACCGTAACGAGGTGTCCATTGTCGCAACTATGCTGGAAGCGGACGGCGAAACGATTGTCGCGATTGGCGGCTACTATCTGGACATGTCCACCAACCGCGCCGAAGTCGCCTTTGTGGTGCTTGACGAATATCAACACCGCCATATCGGCTCGTTCCTGTTCAAGCAGCTATGCACCATTGCCAAGCGAAACGGCATAACCGGTTTCACCGCCGAAGTGCTCGAAGAAAACAAGGCCATGCAGGCGGTGTTCAACAATTCAGGTCTTACGGTCAACAGCACATTGCGCGAAGGCGTATACCATTACGACATGACGTTCTGACAAGACGTTTTCGCAGACATGGCGCAGGGAGTCTTTGTGAAAGTCGTTCATGTATATAAAGACTTTGACCCGCCCGTACACGGCGGCATGGAACGACATATAGCGCTGTTGTGCCGGTTTCAGAAGCAATGGTGCGAGGTGGAGGCGCTGGCCTGTTCCCGCAGCCTGCGCACCCGGCGGGAGGAACATTTCGGGACGCCCGTCACGTATGTGGCGGAATGGGGACGTTTCCAGAGCGCGCCCGTCTCGCCGCTCTTTCCCTTGTACATGCGGCAGTGCCATGCAGACGTCATGGTGGTGCACAGCCCGAATCCCACGGCGGAACTGGGCTGGTTGGCAACGCGGCCCCGGGGCGCGTTAGTGGTGCGTTACCAGAGCGACGTGGTGCGCCAGGCGTTTGCCATGCGCTTCTATCGCCCTTTCCTTGTACATTTCCTGCAAAAAGCTGCTATGATTTTGCCGACATCGCAACAATACGTGACGTCTTCGCCGTTGTTGCGCCGCTTTGAAGATAAATGCCGCATTGTGCCGCTGGGCATCGTCGCCGAAGAATATGCGCCGCCTCCCGTGGCGGCAATTGAGGCGTTGCGCGAAAAATACGGTGGCGCTTTTGTCTTTTTCTGCGGCGTGCATCGTTATTACAAGGGATTGCCGTGGCTGGCGCGCGCCGCGACAAAAATTAACGCGCCTGTCGTCATCGCCGGCGACGGCCCGGAACGCGAAAACATAATGAAGCTGGCGGCGGCGCTGGGCGTAACCATTGCTTTTCCCGGCGCATTGAGTCACGAATCGCTGGTGGCGCATCTGCACGCATGTTCCGTATTCGTGTTTCCGTCGGTGGAGCGCAGCGAGGCCTTCGGCCTGTCCATGCTCGAGGCGCACGCATGCGGCGCGCCCGTTGTGGCGACGCGCCTCGGCACCGGCGTGGAACATGTGAACGAAGACGGGCGTACGGGCGTCAATGTGCCGCCCAAGGACGCGGACGCGCTTGCGGCGGCGGTGAACAGGCTGCTTGAAGACGAACCGTTGCGGCGCAGCATGGGCGCTTATGCGCGTGAGCGTGTTCGCGCGCAGTTTAACGCCGAGAGCATAGCGCGTCAGGAATTTGAATTATATGAAGAGGCTTTTCACACATTGCGGCAGAACGCATCAGGGTTCTGAACTCTTAAATAAACAATGACTCTCAACCAATATCTGATTTTCACCTATTTGCTCGCGGTGACGTTTATCTTGTCGTGGCTGCTTACGCGTGTAATGCGCCGGGTCGCCCTCCGGCTTGACGTTCTGGACCACCCCGTCGGACGCAAGGCGCACGGCAAACCCACGCCGCTGTTGGGCGGCGTCGCCATATTCGGAGCGTTCTATATCGTGCTGACGGCGCACATCGCCGCGCTCGCGATATTACAGCCCTATGGCCCCGAGTGGTTCGAGACAAAGCTGCTTGCGTTGCTTGGCGAAGACGGCGGCGTTAAACTCGCGGGCATCCTCATCGCCGGCGTGATGATATTTCTTCTCGGGATTATTGACGACCTGTGCGTGTTGTCGCCGTGGATGAAGCTTGTCGGCCAAGTGACGGCTGCCTGTGTTCTGGCCGCATTTGGGCTGCGTATCCGCCTCTTTATTTTCAATGATCCCATAACATCAACAGTCATCACCGTGTTCTGGATGGTGCTCATCATCAACAGCATGAATCTGCTGGACAACATGGACGGGCTCAGCGGCGGCGTGTCCATCATCGCTGCGGCCACATTCTTTTTGTGTGTGCAGCCTTACGACGCCTATTTCATGGTGCGTATTCTTCTCGTGGTTTTCGCGGGCGCGGTCGGCGGCTTTCTCTGTCACAATCTGCCGCCCGCCTCCATTTTCATGGGCGATTGCGGCGCCATGTTCAACGGCTATTTTCTGGCGACCGTGGCAGTGGTCGGCACGTTCCATCTCGAGGGCGCCAGCCCGCGCATTTCAGTGGTCGCCCCGGTAATGGCGCTAAGCGTGCCGCTGTTTGACACGCTGAGCGTTATCTATATCCGCTGGCGCAACGGCGATTCGATCATGCTTGGCGACAAGCGGCATTTTTCCCATCGGCTTGTCGAGGTGGGCATGCGTCCGGCCATGGCGGTTTATTTCATTTTTATGGTGGCGGGGCTTGTAGGTCTCAACGGCGTATTGCTGCCCTACCTCAACATGACGGGAACCGTCATTATCATGGCGCAAACGCTCGGCATATTTTTATTGATTGTGCTGTTGATGAATGCCGGCAAACGAAATGGAGCAACTCAGGCGGATGGCAAATAAACGCACACCTGCGTCACGCAAACAACACGACGGCAATTCAAGTAATGACATGTCGCCGCCGGTCCTTGTCAACATCCTTGACACGTACTGGCCGGAACACTTTGCGCCGCCCCGAACAGCCCTTTTTATGATC
>DSBB01000131.1 GCA_011046175.1 Candidatus Hydrogenedentota bacterium
CATATAAAATTTGGAATAAAACTTGACTATGACAAAAATATCATGCATAATTAAAGTGTAATGATTCATTGCTGTCGTTGTATGTCTCGCACGGCGCAGACGAGACATAACGCTCCGACCGTTCCCGGAGAAAAGAATAGTGTGCGCCAGAACATAAAGGAATATTGTATGAAGAAGAAAGGCTTTACACTCATTGAATTGTTGGTCGTGATAGCCATTATCGGCATTCTGGCGGCCATCCTGCTGCCGGCGCTGGCGCGCGCGCGCGAAGCGGCGCGCCGTTCCAGCTGCCAGAACAACCTGAAACAATGGGGACTGGTGTTCAAGATGTACGCAAATGAATCGCCAGGCGAAAAATTTCCGCCGTTGCAAGTTTACCGCAAACGTTTTGAGACTTATGACTTTGACCTTGCGGGCGGCCCCGCCGTGTATTCCATTTATCCGGAATACTTGACTGATATGGAAATCATGTGGTGCCCCTCCGACCCCGAACTTGGCACCCATAAGCAAGAGGCTTATGTGCAGGACGCCGCACAGGCGGCTGAGACCGGACTGCCGATAGGTTCTCCCCTGTTGACATGGGAACCTTCCATTATTGACGACAGTTATATTTATCTTGGCTGGGCTTTTGACAAGATGAAGGAAACTGTCAGATTCAGTGAATTTACACTGATTATGCCGCTTTTGGGTGGTGTTACTGAAGACCCGTATGTACCCACGCAGATTGGCGCAGCGCTGGACGGCCTCGCTGAAAAGTATCCGGATGCTCTCTCGGCTTATGCAAGCGAGGATGTGCTGACAGTGGCGTTGATACTTGAACGCGACGCCCCGGTGCATAGCAACTTCCAAGGAATGAACATAGGCAATGGAAGTAGTGACATGATTTATCGCCTTCGTGAAGGCGTTGAACGCTTCATGATCACGGATATTAACAATCCGGGCGCTTCGGCGATGGCGCAGAGTTCTTTATGGGTGATGTGTGACACGTTTGGCGGCATGGGCGCCATCAAGTATTTCAACCATGTGCCCGGCGGCTGCAACGTGCTGTTTATGGATGGTCACGTGCAGTTTATCCGCTACATCGGCGTAGATGTTGAATCACAACCATCCGGCGACGCGGCAGAAGCGGCGATGTCTGGCTGCACCGAACCTGTGTTGCCTACAGTGGCTGTTATGATTGGCAAACTGTTTCGGTAAGTGATCGCGCGTTAGACAAATTGCAGCTCTGATTCTAAAGGAGTCAGGGCTGTTTTTTGTATCCTGCAACACACGCTTTAATGTGCGCAACAACCCGATATGGCGGTAAATGGATAATGCGTCGTTCTCCAATCGGGTGAATAAAATTAAGGTTGTCATCAGATATGGCGTCGTTGGCATCCTGCTCGTGTATTCTCATGTGTGAATTAAATTGTTACCGTCATGGCGAACAAAACAAAGTCATCGCGTATAATTGCTCCCAATGACGATAAACGAATTGCTTTTTAAGGATACACACATTGCAAACATGTTGCCTTATATGCAAATTTGTGAAGATTTGTTATGTTTCCTTTTCTTGGGTTCAAATTCCGACATACAAACAAGCCGCCGCTGTTATTGTTTGATTATGACGGCGTGATAGCGGATTCATTTGACGTTTACTTTTCGGAGTTCACCCGCGCTTGCGCCGAGTTGGGCTTTGACCGTTTGAATTCCCGCGAGGCGTTTTTGCGCCTGTTTGACGGGAATCTGGTGACGCAGCTGGTTAAGGCGGGATTTCCGTTGCGGAAGTTGCGCGCGCTCGCGCGCGAGTTCGCGCCCGTGATCGAAGCCGCAAATGCGCGCATCGAGCCCTTCCCCGGCATGACGGCTACGCTTCGGCATTTGAGCGCGATTCACCCCGTGTTGATAATTACCGCAAACACATCACATACGGTCCGGCGCTTTCTGGACGCCCATGAGTTGCGCGACGTGAAGGATGTGCTCGGTTCAGACGATGAAACCAGCAAGGTGAAAAAGATTCGCGCGGCCCGCCGCCGTTTCTCCGGCTATTGCGCCTATTACATGGGCGACACGCGGGGCGACATGATTGAGGCGCGTCGCGCCGGCGCGCTGCCGGTGGCGGTGGGCTGGGGCTGGCATGATATTGACCGTCTCCGAACGGGCGGACCGGTTCATATCGTTCCCACGCAGGAGGCGTTGCTGGCGCTTTTCCAACCGAATCGCGGCAGCCAAACATGAGATTATCATCCCGCCGTCGCGTCGCTGAGGGTATCGAAAGCAAAATCCCGGTACGACACGCGGCCGCTCCGGGATTTTTCATGTCATTATTTCCCAAGGAAATCAGGGAAGCAACAACTGCATGTTGAAGGCTTCCGGCGTATCCTTATAAGCCTCAAAATAGATGCCGCCCATTTCTTTGGCGACACTGACGAAGATGTTCAACATTGTTCCGTCAATCACCACATTCATCGGATTGGCTCCCGGTTGCGCAAAAGGCGTTGTATTCACCAGGCCCACCATCTCCTCAAAGGTAATGCGAGAAGGCAATAACTCTTCAATCGCCGTTTGTAAGGGCGGCTGCAACTCCGACAACGCGCCAAATACGACGCCACGTTTATCCGCAATTTCAAAATCGCTTAACGCCAAATCGTATCGCTCTTCAAGCACCTCGTTCCCGGGGTACATCCGCAGGCGCGCGCTCCGCAGTTCAGCGCGGCCATCACTCAACAGCATTGTGGTGGGGCGTTGCAAGGGCGCCGCTTTCACCAAAGCGACGGCGTCACGCAAATTCAACGAATCATAAAGAATTGTCCTGGTCAGAGGCAAAGCGTTCGGCTCAAGTCCTGTAAACGCGAAAGGCTCGCCTGTATAAGGATCGATCCATTCGCCCGCCTCTTCATTCCAAACAGGCACATCAACAATTTCCAAAGACGATATGCCGCCGAGATTGACGCCGATACGGCCGAAAGTGAGGCCGGCATGCGTAAGAACGGTATGGGGAACGCCGTCATCGGGGATGTACAGGACAGCGCACTGGTAACGGTGAAATCTGGAATTCAACGACGCGGCGAGAGCGCCGCCGTTTCCTTCCATCAGTTCACGGTACGCCGTTGTGCCGACACTGGTATTCGTGCCCAGCACTTCAAAAAGCGCCGCCGCATGCGCAACTTGCAGTTGTTCAAGCGTGATGTTCACGCCCGGCGCTTCAACAATCCCCTGCATCTCTTGGAGCATTCGCGCGTCAAGGAAGGGAGATATCGCCGTCCATGCGCTCCTGAGCTGCGACACTGTGGCCCCTGTTAATTCAAGATAATACGATGTGTAATCGCGTACGAAGGCATTGATGTATGGAGCAAGTAATTGTCCGTAATAATTGCCCATTTCTTCCGGGTTGCCGTACACAACAATCACCGGCAGTTTGTCTTCGTCAAACAAGACGGCATCCGGACGTTCGCTATTGGCAAGATATCCCGTAAACTCGGGATATTCCTCGGGCATGACCCTGACGCCCGTGGTGAACACCATATTGGGCACTGAGTAACCCGCCGCCTCTAATAGCGTCCTGACGGAATCTGGAAACACCGCCGAATTGGCGTATTCAAGTTGAATAAAATACGCCGTATAACTACCCGGCTCAGGTTCGGCGATGGGCGGCGTAACGTAATATGCGCCTGTTTCACCGCCCGCTTGCGCAAAAAGGCTTTGATAAGTCCATGCCGGCCCCAGATTGGGGTTACGGAAATCGCGGGAACCTTGCGCCGTGGCTTTGTAAACACGCGCTTCCACAATTGTGTCATTCGGGTCCACTGAAACGCGGATAGCGCCATTTTCCTCGAATGTATAGGCAAACTCCGGCAAATCGGCTTCCTGCGTGACAGCCATGTACCATGCCAGCAGCATTCCCGTGGGATTGCGTGGTTGCGTCAAATCCGGCCCGCTGCTGACGCCACCCATGCCGTGTCCCACATTGGGAACATAGCTCATGTGAGCGTCCGGCTCCAAATCGTGAAAATAAAGCTCCGCCGTGTCGGGCACGAAAAATTCATCACCCGTGGCGTTTAACAGAAATTTCGGCATGGAATATCTTCCCCGCCGCGAATATTCATAAGGATCAACATATTCAAGCAATACACGGGCGCCGGGCGCAAGATTGTCCCCCACCAATCGGTCAAAAACGCGTTCTTGGGCATAGTCATAAATGGCGGGCGCCCAATATCCGTAAACCTGGCGATGGTGCTCCAAGTGCGGCTTCATGTTTAACACGTTAATCACAATAGGCGCAATCGCCTTGACCCGCGAGTCTACAGCGCCGGTAAGCCATGTTGTCCAGCCGCGTTTTGACCCGCCCGCGACAACAAAACCATCCAGTTCCACCCCTTCCAAGGCAAGTACCTCTTCGGTCATATCCATTGCTTTAACAGCCGACTTGACCATAGGGAACAGTAACGGCCATCTGTAATTGGGATTGCCGCCGGTTGCCGCATAGGAATCCATATACCTGTCATACGTATATGCGATGGCGGCGTCTTCAGTGCGGTACCGCAACACAAAATTCTGGCCGGAATTATTGTCTTCCTGGCCGGCGCGAATGATTTCATCGGTGAACACAATGGGTTGGCTCGGGACATTTCTCAAATGAACCACTGTCGTTCCGGTAACAACCGCTATCTGCCACATCGCTTCTTCCACGCGCGGCGTTGACGTTCGACTGCCCCCATCAATAAACAACATGGCAGTATCACGCATTTTGTATCGCGGTTCATAAATGACCACAGGATGGGTCCACCTTTGCGTTTCCCACGCAACAGCATTGTCCGGGTTCCAGCACTGCGAGGTGAAATTGTATATCAGAAAAGCCGTTGCAACCTGTTGTCCGCCCAACATGATTGACTGTTGGTTCGGGTTGGAATAATAGAAACAGTCGTCGTCCTCGTGAACATAATCGTAAATAGACGGTTTAATCCGCAACTGTTTGGCGCTTGTCTTTCGCAAATCCTCATCGCTTGGGCGGGAGGCGCTGTGCCGGAAGGTAACCGTCAGGTTTACACTGTATTGCCCTTCAGAATCGTAGGTATGGGTGGGGGCGGGCATGTCGCTGCCGGCGTCATCGCCAAAATCCCAGATGTATTGCCTGATTTGACGCGCATCAACCGGTTGCTCCGCAATACTGAAGGAAAACATGTCAACATACGTATAACCGTCAACGGCGCTGACAATGTCGTCGCCGTCCCGGCGCCAGATGAAGAACTCGGAAGTCGGCGGGCGATCAACGGCAACCGTGCACATGACGGACACGCCGGGCGGCTCATTGGCTCTGGTTGATTCCGTAATCACCGTAAGCACGACATCATATCTTCCGGGGTCCGCGTAGCGGTGCGATGCGGTGCGCCCGCGCGCTTCCTCGCCGTCTCCGAAATCCCACAGATACTCCAGTATCGGTTCATCGGTAATGGTGGAATCCGCCGCCTCGAAAGAGACCCGTTCTTCCGTCAAGGCGAGACGTGGTTGATATGAAAAAGCCGGATTTGGCGGATTGGGCACGGCATTAATCGTGATGTAGTCTTTCTTCGACAACGTTGCCCTGGTGGCCTCAGAATCATCCGAGGTAACCGTCAGCGAAACGGTATATACGCCCGGATTCGCGTAAACGTAAAGCGGGTTTTGGTCCGTGGAGGTCTCATTGTTGCCAAAGTCCCACTCCCATGAAATTATTTCTCCGTAACCCGCCACGGACTGGTCAACAAACTGAACCGGACTGCCGGCCCATTGCTCCGTTGGTTCGGCGATAAATTTCGCCAATGGCGGGCGAAACACCACCGTAATGGATTTTTCCGTGGAATCCGCGCCGTAATCCGAAACAATCGTCAGTTTCACGGTGTAGGTTCCGATATCGTCATACTGGTGCTGCGGGTTTTGTTCATCACTCAAAACGCCGTCGCCAAAATCCCAGCGCCATTCCGTGATTTCGCCCCTGCCCACCTCTGAAATGTCAAAGAACTGTATGGTTTCTCCCACATAAGGCGCCGAACCGCCGCTGGTGTTATAGGTAAAATTGGCTCTGAGCGCGCCCGCGGAGCGCACCACAATATAATTTTCTTTTACGGCGCGCATGTCGCCCGCGCTGGTTGTGATTGTCAGTGAAACGGTGTACACGCCCGGTTCGGCATAGCGGTGCTTGGGCGCCAGGGCGGTGGACTCGTTGCCATCGCCGAAATCCCAGGAACGGGCAAGTACGGCCGCATCCTGTATTACGGAAGTGTCCGTGAACAATATCTCTTCGTTAACATCAACATTGGTTGAAGAGGCAATAAAATCCACCAAATTATCCGGCGTTTTCACAAGAATATATGCGGGCTTGACCACTGTGCGGCTGACATCTTTGTCTGTGGTGACAGTCAGCGTAATATCATAAACACCGGGGGCGGAATAGAGATGCGAAGGATTCTGCCGCGTTGATACCGCGCCGTCGCCGAATTCCCACAGCCAGCGGTTGACTTCTCCGGCGCGCTCGGCGGCAAGACCCATGTCCAGTAATTCAACCGGGCGTCCCAATCCGATGCTTCTCTCCTTCGCCTGAAAATCCGCCTGCAATATTTCATCGGCAAGCACTTTTACCACCACCTCGGCGGCGGTTCCGGAATTCAGGCGAATTTTGCCTTCATTCACGCCCAACGCAAGTTTGTTGCGGTCTATCTGAACAGGGATGCGAATGGCGTTTCGGGGGCCGCGGCTGACACAATTATCCGATGCTTCATTACAGTTTTGAGGCAGTATCCATTCTTGGTTTGTTGAGACGACAAGCGGCGCCATGACCGCGCTTGTGTAATTCTTATACACACGCAGCCGCATCTCCTCCTTGTCCATGCCAAAATCAAGCGTATCAGAGGAAACCAGAAGTTGCAGACCCACATCGGGCGGGCATCCCTGCAAACCAATACAGAGCAACGCCGCTACCACAATCGCGCCCACAGGCGTTCGCATACTCTTCATGTAAAGCACTCCTTGCGCTTCAAACCGCATTCGACTGCCGTTTCGTTACCAATTCCCACCATCAGGACGGCTCGCACCGGCCCAATATGATACCATAATGCCAGCTTTTCACGCAGTTGTCAAGAATCTATTCACATCTCGCAATACCGCAAAATAGTATTCTACACTACAACTGCATGAAAAAACACACTTACCGCACCGGCATGTCAAAAAAATCTCGGCGTGACATGCATTATTTAATTTGCTATTTCTGATATTATCAACCGTTGCGGGTTGACAAGTCAACTGTCACCATAAAACGAGGCGACAAAAACGTCAGGAGCGTACAAGTTCCTTTTCAACTTTGTCGCGCACGTCATCCCCCAAAAGCGTCTCGATAATGGCAAGCGCAAAATCCAAAGCCGTTCCCGGGCCGCGCGAAGTCAATATGCGCCCGTCCTTTTCCACTGCGGCCCCCGTGTGCGTGGACCCGGGATACAGCGAGGCGTCCACAACACCGGGATAGGCGGTAAAGGAACTTCCTGCCAGCAACCCCGCCCTGCCCAGCGCCATGGGAGCGGCGCAAATAGCCCCCACATAACGACCGGATTCATGCACTTTCTTGAGGTACGCAATAAAATCATCCCATTCGGTCAATGCCGTGGCGCCGCCCATGCCTCCGGGAATTACCACCATGTCAAAGGCATCATCGGCAAGGGCTTTTTCCAAGGTCGTGTCCGCAATAAGCACGACGCCACGGCTTGCCTTGACGGGCTGCGCGTCCATACTTGCCGTCGTTACTTCAATACCGCCGCGCCGCAGGATATCAATTAGGGTAACGGCTTCCAGTTCTTCGCAGCCCGGCGCCAAAGGAACCAATACTTTCTTCATGACAGGCAACTCCATAATTCTAAGACGGGCTTTGCCCGCAACCCAGATTTGACTATTCTATATTGTATGTTGTTCACGCTTCAGCGTGCGGGGTTGCGTGTATGACTCAGAGTTTGCGTGCCATATCCGCACGCTGAAGCGTGAACAACATACCCAACTTCTTTTTCTTGATCGCGGTTTCTGGCCGACAAGATACTAACCATATCTCTGACTATATAATACCAGAAAACTTCAATGGAAAAAGAGCAAAAGGAAAATCGGGACGTTGAATACCTTAAATCGCCCTTCTCCTTCTTTCTTTTTCCTTTACAAAGCCAATCGGTTACAATAGGGAATAGCGACACAACCCCTTTTCCAACACAGAGAACATCATCCCTTATGAACATGCGGCAACCTGAAACTCATAACGAAATGCTTTTCGTTTCTTCCGGGGCCGGCATGCGGTTTTGCGCGCCTGAAGCCGTGATTACATGTGATGACGCCGGTGAAATTCACAATGCGCTTCGTCAGCTGGACGATGTTGTCGCGCAAGGGTATTATGTGGCCGGATACATGGCGTATGAGGCGGGCTGGGCGCTTCTGGAACGCCCCCTGCTGCGAAAAACACCGGCGTTGCCGTTATTGTGGTTTGGCGTCCACAAAACCCCGCAATCCATCGCATCCAAGCCCGCGAAACCGGCCAGGCTCCTGGCGCCCCTCGAATGGCGTCCGCAGTTGGAAAGGAAAGAGTACGACATCGGCATCGGACGCATCCGCGCTTACATCCAGTCGGGCGATACCTATCAGGTAAACTTTACCTTCCCGCTGACGGCGTCTTTCAACGGAGACCCGCGGCAATGGTTCTGGCAACTGTACGCCGCGCAACCGACAGACCACGCCGCGTATCTTGACACGGGCCGCCACAAAATCATTTCACTTTCACCGGAGTTGTTTTTCCGGTTGTCGGGCGAAGAACTCATCACACGCCCCATGAAAGGCACGCTGCCCCGGGGATTGTATCCTGAAGCGGACGAACAGGCGCGGGAGCAATTGCGCCGAAGCGAAAAGGACCGCGCCGAGAACGTGATGATTGTTGATCTGCTGCGCAATGACATGGGACGCATCAGCCGCATCAATTCCGTGCAGGTGGATTCCCTGTTTGATGTGGAACGCTACGCCACCGTATGGCAAATGACCAGCACTATCCGTTCCCGGACGGACGCGTCGTTTTCCGAAGTATTTACCGCACTGTTTCCTTCGGGTTCCGTAACGGGCGCGCCGAAAATCCGCAGTATGGAGATCATAGACGAAGTGGAGGCTTTCCCGCGCGGCGTTTATTGCGGCGCCGTCGGATGGTGGGGTCCCGACCGCACCGCGTCCTTCAATGTCGCCATACGCACCATCACCTTGGACACGCAGACCCAACAGGCAACGTATCCCGTGGGCGGCGGCATCACCTGGTACTCCAACGCCGAGGGCGAATACGCGGAGTGCGTCGCCAAGGCCAGAGCCGTGACCCAGCCCAGCCCGCAGTTCAGCCTTTTGGAAACCCTGCTGTATGACGGCGCGTATTTCCTGCTGGAGGAACACCTTGACCGATTATGCGCAAGCGCCGCTTATTTCGATATGCCTGTGGAGCGGCAGCGCCTCCGTGACGCGCTGCTGGGACATGGTCGGGAATTGTCCGAAGGGCGCTGGAAAATCCGTTTGCTGGCGCATCGCGACGGCGCGCATACTATGGAAGCCGCGCCGCTTGTTCCGGGGACAGCGCCTGAGCGGCAATTTCGGACTCAAGCAACAATGCCGCCTCATGACATCCCCGAAGTCAGGGCGGCGCCGGCAACAACGCCCATAGACAAGAACAACGTGTTCCTCTACCACAAAACCACCCACCGCGTTGTGTACGAAGAAGCAAAGAAAAACCTTCCTGACACCGATGACGTGCTGCTCTGGAACGAAGAAGGGGAACTCACCGAAAGCGCCATCGCGAATATTGTGGCGGAGCTGGACGGCAAACTCGTTACGCCGCCTGTTTCCTGCGGCCTGCTTGCCGGCGTCATGCGGGGGCATCTGTTGCGCTCCGGCGCGATTCAGGAAGGCGTCATTCGCAAAGACGACCTTGGCCGCATCAATAACCTATATCTCATTAACTCCGTCCGTGGCTGGATGCGGGTTGTTCTATTAGCGAAGCAAAACTGAGGGACTATGGTTTTTGCTTAATCTGGTCGAGGGTAATGGTCGGTGCGTCTGCTTCTTCTTGTTTGGCGTTGCGCAAATCAAGTAGATCTTCCAGGTCTTCCATTTGTTGCTGCAACGCCTGAAACTCTTCGATTGCGAGCACAACAAATTCGGCGCGCCCGTCTTTTTCGATATAGCTGGGATGTATGTCAAGCATGACTTTATCCTTGTCGTCTGTAAGCATCGCGCCGCAGACTTATACGATATACTACCACGCTGTCCTTTTCCACTTCGAAAAGTACACGGTACTCGCCAACACGCACGCGATACTCCGGCGTATAGTTCGTGAGGCGTTTAACATCGCCCGACAGTCCATTCTCAAGTTTTTCAAGTGCCGCTATTACCCGCCGTTGTACGTTTTCAGGCAGGCATTTGAGTTCTCGGACTGCACGCGGCTTTATTTTCACCGTATATTTTTTCACAGGCAAATTGTAACAAACCGCCCGGTGTATCCGTCAACAAATAGGCATGCTTTCACTCTGACGTCATGCGCGGGCGCCTGTTGCGCTCCGGCGCGATTCAGGAAGGCGTCATCCGCAAAGACGACCTCGGCCGCATCAATAACCTCTGCCTTATCAACTCCGTCCGCGGTTGGATGCGGGTTGTTTTATCATCGGCTATTTTTTCTCAGCCATGACGCGGAATGCGAGGCGCGGTTTTCCCGCCGCGCCGAAATCGCCTTCAAAATGCAACCATGCGCCGGCGTCCTCGGAAATGCCGCCTTCGGGTATATGCAGGCGCAGGGTCTGGTCGTGGCGCTGCATGGGCTCGAGGGTTGCCTCCCACATGTCCGGTTCACAATGCCAGCCTGACGGCAGTGCCGCAAGTTTGAAGACACCCGTGGCTGTGCCTTCTCCGAAATGGTACGCGGCAATGGTGATTTCGTTCTCGCCACTGTTCATGGTGCGGTCGTACTTGTATGACCAGTTGTGGCTGTGCTCGCGCAACGGCATATCCGGCGCGTACAGTTGCAGCACCACCGGCGCTGCCGGCTCCACCGGCGCGGGCGCGACGGGCGGCAGCGTTTGTAACGCCAGCGCCTGCGCCGTCCCCTTGGGCAGCACGATGAACACCGGCGCACTGGTCAGCCGCCGGGGCAGCGCGGTTTCCAAAGGCCGCCCCATGTAATCCCACACACCCACAGGCTGCACATCCGCGTCCAGCGCAAAGTCCGCCACGGCGCGGCCCCGTTCCGGCCAGTCCACCGGCGCTTCCGTCCACGCAACCAGCACGTCACGCGCCACGCCATCCGGTCGCGCGCGAAAGGCGAAGACATACACGTCGGGCTGCGCCGTGTCGCCGGCGCGTCCGAGATACTTCGCGCCCGCCAGAAAACGCCCCGCCGTCGCCAGCGTTACATAGCCCATGCGCGGCGTGTTGTCATGGCGCAGCAATCCGAACTGCACCGTGTTGTTCTGTTCCATATATTGGGGCAGGATGAAATGAAAATGCCGCGATACGCCCGTGGCAAGGCTGGACACGATAGACTGGGTAATGAACTCCGCCTTGAGCCGTTCCATCTCGTGTGTCAGGTCGCCCACAGGAGAATCGGGGTCCGCTGTGATGCCCCGGTCGCATTCCGTCACCCAAATGGATTTTCCCTGGGCGGCTTTAATGGCCCACGTTCGCAGTTCCGGATAACTGTGACACCAGTCGTAGGAATGGAATGTGAAAACGTCAAAATAGGGCAGTGCCGCATTGGCGATGATGGCGTTATAATGGCTTTCGGTATGCACTCCCGCCATGGGCGCCCAGCAAATCGTCGCTTTGGGATTGTCCGCGTGAAATCCCAGATACGCCGCTTTCTGATGCGAGCACAGTTCATCCATGGTGTGGCCTCCGAAGTTGCGCACATTTCCCTCATTCCACGGTTGCCACGCCTGAACGCGTCCCTCGAAATGCGCCGCAATGTCGCGGCAGAAGCAATAGGTGTCCCGCAGGTCCGTCGGGATGCGCCCGCGCCCTTTATCGTTTGCCCATGCCCACGGTGGCGAATCATGAAAGACCTGCAATAGGCGCAAACCGTGTTCCCGTTGCAGATTGGCGGTCTGATCATACCTTGTATCGCTTAACAAAGGCGCGTCCCGCTCTGGTTGTATCTCCTGCCAGCGCAGCCGGTCGCGCGCCATGGTTACGCCCGCCATTTTTGCCAGACGCGCGCAAACGTCCCACACCTCCGGGTTGCGCTCGGGAACCCACGACATGGCCACATCCACTGCCACGGGGGAATCCGGCGGCGGCATTTCCGCAAGAGGCGCCAGGACGGCTGCCGTCGTGAACCCGATAATCGTGGAGGAAGCATCAAGAAATTCAATGCGATACCAGCCCACAGGCAACGTTGCCAAGTCCACTTTTTCATCATCCTGCGCCCATGCGCCGGTCGCAACTTCAGTCAAGCGGTCGTCCAGCGCCCGCCATGCAGCGATTTCCAATGTGTCCGGCCTGGGAACGCGCACACTTTCCCCTTCAAGAAAAACCGCGCCGCTGTCAGAGGCGGCAATACTGCAACAGAGCGACACACTCATAAATAATCCAAACAGGCGCACGGCAGTCTCCTCACATCATTCAGTTGATTACTCTACAGGCGGCGCGGGCATGCGTTTTGCGTTTTTGGCGCGGGCCGTCCATGCTTCGTCGCCGTACAGGCCGACACCTGACAGGTCAATGGGTTCGAAGCCGAGGGCGAATACGGGCGAGTCGTCAGGCAAGGTGAAATCACGATTGATAATGTCGGCAAACCCCGGATCAGCGATAATGGAATTTTCGTCGAAGCCCATCTCACGCCATTCGTCAAAAGAGTTGCCTGCAAAGGTGATTTCCCGTCCGGAGGCGTCCCAGTAGCAATTGTAGTCCAATACAAAATTGCCGTTCTTCCATGTGCTGCCCAGCAGATTGCCCGTGTTAAAGTAGACGATATTTTTCTCCAAAAAGAATGAGATATGCTCTTCCTCGCGGGAGCGAATCAGTTGGTCGCGCTGGGAGAAGGCGAGGATATTGTTGACCACGCGATTCTCCTTTCCATAATGTTGGTGGAAGCCGCCTGTGCGCGTATTATGCACCACGTTGTGGGTAAGCAAGATGTCCGTGCTGCCTTCGTCGGTGTAAAGTCCCCAGCCGCCGGAGACCTTCGGGTTGGACAAAATGTCGTGGATGTAATTGTTGCGCAAGACCGTGCCCGGCGACACGCCGAGGGTGTAGATGCCGCCCATGTCGCTGAGTTGTCCCTTGCCCAGGTTGTGGATGTGGTTGTACTCGATGATGTTGTGGTTCGCCGAACTGTCCGCATAGCCCCACGACCAGCCCACGGACACGCCTGAATACCGGAAGTCGCAAATCTCGTTGCGTGAGATGGTATTGTGCGAACTGCGGCCTATCCACACGCCCACGGCGCTGCGATAGACGCGCCCGCCGTCGTGGAGAAAACAGTTGTCCACCGTGTTATTCGATGTGATATGCGCGGGCGTGGCCGGGTCGCCGCCCTCGCCGATGCGCACGCCGCCCGCGCCCAAATCCAAGAGCGCGCAACGTTGCATGAGATTATGCTGGCTGCCCGCGCGGAACCAGACGCCGTACCCGCCGACATGGGCGATTTCGCAATCCTCGAAGCGGCAATGTCGCGCGCCGACCATCTGCGCCGCCGCCTCGACACTGGTCTCGGCCTGACCGTCGCTGTGCCCCGCCGCGCCTACAGGCCAGTCGCCATAGCGCATGTTCAGTCCTTTGAAATGCAGGTGGGATGCGAACTGTTCCGCGTCGGGATTCCCGTTTAACAAAATAAACTGCCGGGTCAAAGGAATAACAGTCTCGACTGTGTCGGGGGTTTCGCCGGGCATGGGAATATAATGCAGCGTTCCCTCGCCCCGGTTGAGACACCACTCGCCGGGCTGCTCGAGCGCGTCAAGCAAATGTTCCACGAAATACCATTGGTCGTTTTTCCATCGCGTGAAAGGCCACCGGGCGGCGCCTGTAAATTCGAGAATACGGTTTTCCATATCAATTGTTTTGACGCGATGCAGGGAAGTCGCCCAAGAATGAAAAATCACAAAGACCGCGGCGTCCAGATGTTTCCATTGTTTCACGTCGCCTTCTCGGAACCGGAACTGCGTGTTGCTTTTCACCTCTTCGTCGGAGTCTGGTTTTTTCTCCATGACGGGGCCGTCCGCGTAAAAAAAGTCACTGTCTTCGGGATAATCGCCCGCCGTATGCGTTGCCTTGGGAAAACGCGCCGGATCGCGCCGTTCGCCGTTCACCCAGAACGCGCCGACGGCGTAGTCCTTCGATTTTGCCTCATGCACATCGGCAATCCATACGCCGTTCTCAACGCGCCAGTCCGTAATGACACGCCCCCCATGCAGCACCGGCGTTTCGCCGGGATAAGCGGCATACACCACAGGAGCGCCTTCGCGGCCCGAGTCTTCGGGTTCGAAGACAATCGGCTCGGTGATGAAATACACCCCGCCGCGCACCAGTATCTTCACGGGCGCGCCAACAAGAGATTCGTCAGCCGCCCGCAGCCGCCGAAGACGGTTTCGCGCCCCGGCAATAGTCGCCAAGGGTCCGTCGGCTCCCGCAGTATCGGCTTCGGCCTGCGCGCCGGACCATGCGTCATTGCCGTCGGGCGACACGTATAATTCCAGTGATTCGCCTTGAACAGAAACAACCGCCATTGCACTCACTATCAAGATTACATATCGCATAATACAATCTCCATGTGTAAGAAACCGCCACAGGCCCGGCTTCATTATACCCTTCACACCTTAAGACGGCAACCTTGCGAATGCGCTCTTCTTTCCGAATGTATGCGGCAACATGGTATCATACCCGTGGTTGTGCATTCTTTTGGGAATCTTCGACAGGAGTACTGTTCATGGACGTGCCGGCAGGACGCGGGTCATCGGTGTACGCCTCAATGACATGGCGTTCTTATGCAAAAGTGAATTTATACTTGGATATCATCGGGAAACGTCGTGACGGATATCACAATATTGAGACCCTGTTTCAAACCGTCAGCCTCGCCGATGAACTCACCTTTCTCGAGGATACGCACATCAGCCTGACATGCTCGGGCGAGAACCTCGACACCGGCACGTCAAATCTTGTACACCGCGCCGCCACGTTGCTCAAAGAAGCCGAAGGCTATCCCGGCGGCGCGCGCATCCATCTGGAGAAACGCATCCCTGTTTCCGCCGGACTGGCGGGGGGAAGCGGCAACGCCGCCGCGGCGCTTGTCGCCTTGAACAAACTGTGGGACTTGCGGTTGTCTCTGCCGCAATTGCTTCCCTATGCGCGCAGGCTCGGCGCTGACGTCGCC
The DNA here is from genome assembly GCA_011046175.1 of Candidatus Hydrogenedentota bacterium. Lineage (GTDB taxonomy): Bacteria > Hydrogenedentota > Hydrogenedentia > Hydrogenedentales > CAITNO01 > SLFT01. The sequence goes on from DSBB01000131.1 coordinate 15,368, forward strand.
TATTGCCTGTATGGCGGCACGATGGCGGCGCGGCTTCGGGGAGACTGCCTCACGCCGTTGCCGCCCCTTGAAGGGTTATGGTTTGTGCTGGCGCATCCGCCCATCGCCGTGAGCGCCGGTCAGATTTACGGCAGTCCGCGGCTCGGTCGCAACAGCGAACGCCCCTTTGCGGGACGCACACCGACGTTCCGGAATGCCATCCGCGCCCTCGCCCGCGCCGATATGAGGGCTGTGGTGTTTAACCGCATGGAGACGCCTGTTTTTGAAGCACACAAAGGGCTTGCGGACGTGAAGGCCACCCTGCTGAACGTCGGCTGTGAAGCCGCCGCCATGAGCGGCAGCGGGCCCACGCTGTTCGGTGTTTGCCGCTCACAACAACAGGCGCTTCGCGTTGCCGAGGGATTGAAACAAAAAGGCGTCAACTTCCGCATTTCCGTTGCCGCAGCCACGCCGGTGGGCGTCGAGCGCATTGCGTAACAAAAAAGCGCGCCTGTACATTATGGTTTTCAACATCATCAAATGAGTACAATGATAAACATAACTTGCTTCTATCGGCAACCGCATTTTGGATGATTGCCCTCTGGCGTTAAAATACTGCCGTCAAAATCGTGACGTTGAAGCGCTCTAAACTTGCCGGCATCGCAACGACAATTGCGATTCGCGAAGTTCCGTTTCGCGGTGTTCGCAATGATGTGCGCGTGCGGTGTGTGGGCAATATCCCGCATCGGAAGATTCTACAAGCCGTTCAGGATAACGCCGTTTGGATAACACGCTTGAAATTACACATACCCGTCGCCAGTCCTTCCAGGACGGTATTTCCGGTTTCAACGACGTGTTGAACGGGTTTGCGCTGGCGCTGGACGTATATCCCAGGCTTCGCGACGCCGTCTTTGACGACTGCGACGAATGGCGCCGTCTGCTGCAACATAAACTTGCGCCGCAGCTCTCCGGCGACGGCTGTCTTGTTGTCGCCGTGGCGGGCGGCACAAACACCGGCAAGTCCACCGTCTACAATCTGCTGCTGGGCGCCCGTAAAAGCGCGGCCTGCAGCACAGCCGCCGCGACCTCTTCGCCGGTGCTGACCACCAGCAATTCCCGCCATGACGCGGCGTTGCGGGGAAGCCTGCTGCCGGAGTTTATTGCGCTTGCGCTTGAAGCGCCGGAAAACGCCACCCGCCGCGACATGCCGGAATCCACGCTATGGGTGGCGGAATCCCCCGCGCTGCCGGATTCGCTTGCACTAATGGACACGCCGGACGTGGACTCCATAGAAAGGCGCAACTGGCTGGTTGCGGATCATATTCGCGCTGCGGGCGATGTCATCGTCGCCGTCCTGACCCCCGAGAAATACAAAGA
>DSBB01000506.1 GCA_011046175.1 Candidatus Hydrogenedentota bacterium
ATTCAGGCGTTTTCCGTCATTCAGGCGTTTCCCGTCATTCAGGCGTTTCCCGTCATTCAGGCGTTTCCCGTCATTCAGGCGTTTCCCGTCATTCAGGCGTTTCCCGTCATTCCCGCGAAAGCGGGAATCCAGTGATACAGTACATGAACCGGAGAAAGTTCGTGGATTCCCGCTTTCGCGGGAATTGACAATGGTTGACGCAATACCTACACCAACCATCTCCGCGTTTCGCGCAGATGCACCGAACAAAGATTCCAACCGTCGGTTATATGGAATATGCGCAACAAGTCGCCCCGACCGCCCATAAACAAGATGTTGAAATACCAATATAAAAAACGTCATAATGTTGGCGTTCTGTCCAAAACCGAGGCAAGGTTGCCCCGCCTGTTGGAAAAGCTGTATATTATAGGTGATAATCTATGGTACGATTTGTAAAGAGTTTACTTGACACTTGAGGCAAATCGTGATAGAATGCGTATTATGGAACGCTTGGTTAAACTTGAACCCGTCATATAAACGGAGGTGGGTCTTATGGCCGACGACAAATTGTTTGATGACGACGCCCTTGATAATGGGGCTGAAAATGCAGATGGCGATTCCGATCTGGGAAATTTGCCGCCGTTGAGTGATTTTGACTCGCAAGGTGAACCGGATATGGGTGACGCATTGCCGCCGTTGGGAGATTTTGAGTCCCAGGATACGGACCTTGCAGGCAAAGGGAGTCAACCGCCCTTGGAGGCGGATGATACGTTTTCGCCGCAAACGCCCGATATTGGTCAGGGCAATGTGAACGCGTATCAGACGGAAGATGAAGACATCGGTTTGCCGGCCTTTGATTCGGGCAGTTTTAACGAAGGGCCTGTTGATGACGGCCAGATGATGAGCGCGGGCGGCTTCCAAGACCTTGCGGCGGACAGCGATTTTTCGCCGGAGACGCCTGATATCGGTCCCGGCCCTGATTCTTCTTTGGATACGCCCATATTTGACAGCGCCTTTGGCGGCGAAGATTCCGGTTTTGGCGATATTGACTCCGGATTCGGCAGCGGCCAGCGGGACACCGCCACGCAAGCAATGGAATCGCCCATGTTTGACGATTTCGGCGGGGAGGGCGATTTCGCCGCGCCTGAGGGCGCGGCGGCGCCCGGCGCCACGCCGGTACCGGATTTCTCGCCGGACACGGGTTTCGGCGGCGAGGACGATTTTGTGGGCGCAGGTGTTGGCGCCCCCGTCGGCGCAGGTGTAGGCGCCGCACCGGCGGCGATGCCGGCCATGGGCGAAGAAGTGCCGAGCAGTCAAAAGGCGGCGGGCAAAAAAGCCGGCGTCAGTCCGCTGGTCGTGGTGGTGTTCGGCGTTATCGCGCTGGTAATCGGCATGATAACATCCCCGTTCATGTCCGAGTATTTGCCGTTCCTGCCCAATCCCATGGAGGAGGAAGTGGCCAATCGCGACAGACAGATAGCCGCACTGAATGAACAGATAAACGCATTCCGGGAAGCCTCCAAAGGCTCGGAGGAAAATGCGGAGGTCTCTGAAGAACGGCTGAGTCAACTGTTGCGCGAAATACCCGTGCGACAGACGGAGCTCGACAATCTTAGCGGACAAATTGCGTCCACCCGCGCCACGCTTGAGACGCAGCAACGCGAATTGGGCAATGTGGAGCGTGAACTGCGGGAACGTAATGACGAAATTATCGCCGCGCGCGAATTCCTCGAGGAATTGCGCAATGAGACGGCCATTGTGCAGGCGCGTCAGCGCGGCCTGATAGCAGAGGTAGACCGGCTTACCGGCCACGTGGGCGAACTTGAGGAGGCAAATGTGCGGCGGGTCGCAACCAAAGAGGCGTTGGCGCACAATGTTGACCGGCTGATTATTCAGATTAAGGAAAGCATCCCGCTTACGCCGCAACGATTCGATTATGCGCAGCGTCTGGCGGCGGTGAAACAATTGCGCGAGAAAGTGGACCAGGCGTCGTGGGTTACGCCGGAACTCCAGAATGAATACACCGGCCTTTACCTGCGTGAGCTGGAACTGGCCCGCGCCAACGAATATTTCTTTGCAAGAATTACTGTTACCGACCGTTTTGGCAGTCGCTCGCAAAAGTGGGCCGAGTGCCTGATGCGCGGCAACTGGGCTGTGTATTACCGTACATTGGACGGCGCCAACATCGGCAGCTTCGAAAACATCGGCACGCCGGAGGTGCCGTTGTGGGGGTACCGTGAAGATATGCCGCAGGACGTGCAGCTGTCCATCGAGGCAAACATTGTGAATGCGCGCATACCCGATTTCGAGAGTCAGGTGCAGCTGCTTGCCGAAAGGGAACTGGCCGGCCAGAAAGGCACCGTCTGGCAGCGCACCTACAGTTCTCTGTAGCGGCGGCGCCCACACAATGCGGAGTGCAGGCGATAGTATGCCAAACTATTGCTGACAGCGCGAACAGTTGGCCCGCGTCGTTGTTGAAGACGCGGGCTTTTTATCAGGAGATGCCGCATCAAAGCGCGCAGACGGAGCCGGCGGCGTGGTTGATATTTTTTGCCGCATTGATTTATAACGTTAGGAACAGAAAAGAGCGCCGTGCGGCCGCGCCTTATGGATGCGGCGAGACGGTGAGATGAAAGTAAGTAGTGCCGTTGCACGGCATATCGGCGGAAAGCCGAAAGGGAGAAAGGTTATGATGCCGAAACTGAAGGCGTCGCACAGCGGGTTGTATTGGCTGATTGTGTTGGCTTTTATCGGAACGCTGACGTGCTTCCCGTCTTACGCTCAGATTCTTAATTCGTTCGACGATCTGGACGATGAAGAAGGGGAGTACGAGGAGGAGAATCCAAGCATCGCCTTTCTCCGATTGCGTAATTTCAGGGCAACACCAACCCTTGCAACGGACGGGCCGGATGATGTGGACACCCCGCTCATTGCTCTAACCTGGACAAATCCGCCGGACAAAATTATCGAGGCGACTGCCGGCGGCGTTCCCATTTATCAATTGGCACTATATAAAAGCACACGGGATTTCCCCACAGGGCCTCTTGACGGCATACGCATTTCTTTGCAGCCGGGCGAAGAGGCCTACTTGGACCGCGAGGTGCAGAATGGCGTTACGTATTATTACACCCTAATCGGGGACGTGCCGGACGGCATTCCCGAATACATCCTTGAGGAATACCCGGATTATATTATCGGCGAATTTCCCCAGATGCGTTACGCAAAGGCGACGGCCGGAACCGACGCGCCCAATATGTTGACGGCGTCCTATGGGTATGATCCGTTTCTTGGGGAGCAGAAGGCTTTCGATTTAGCCCACACGCAGATCACCATACGGCCCGTGGGGCCGCCCCTTGCGCCGTTGGGCGAGGAGGTGAAAGGCGCGGATTACTCCATGTACGAAGCGACGGTAAAACGCGAAGTCTTCGAGTTGCCGGTTCAACGCACGGATGCGGAAGGCGGCGCTTTTACGCTTACGCCATTTAACCGGAATTCGTTGTTGAGATTGGGATTGGGCGACATGCGTTTCCCCTTCTTTGGCGTGGAGTATGACAGCATCTACATTTCCGGGAACGGATATATTGTGTTTGACGACTTCTTCAGGGGGCTCGATTCAAACACGATTTCCATCATGGACCTGCTTGATCTGGACGAGGTGGACTACAACGTCGTAGATGTGTTGGATATGCCGAATCTCGCGGGGCATTTTATGGTGCCGCGCATATCCTTCTTGTTCGCATGGATGATGTTTGAAACCGGCGGCTCCACCTGGTCCCGCATGCTCTCCGACCGCGTGGTGGTTACTTTCGAGCAATCAACAGAGTGGTTCTATGACCCTTTCTACAATCCCACGCGAAACACCGTGCAGGCCGAGTTGTTTTACAGCGGTGAAATTAGAATAACCTTTTTGCAGTCTTTTGTCTATTACGGCATCGTGGGCATTTCGGATGGGCGCGGCACGCCAGTTGATCCCACGCAGGTGTTTGACGATGTTGAACCGGCGTATGGGCTGACGGATTTCTACAATCTCACGGGGACGCCGAAGAAACTCAGCATCAACCCCGTGGCGCCGCCTGTTGTGCTGTTTGGGAAGACCGCCGCGTTCACCACAAGCGCCGTCGCGCCGCCCGATATCGGTACGCCACGCTTTACCGCCACATGGAGCCATGAAGGACAGGCGCCCTTTACGGACGTGGGCGACGGCGCGGGCGAGTTTTATTGGAACACGGACTTCAATGATATTGGCGCGCACACCGTGCGGGTGTTGGCGCAGGCCGATGGCATGAAGGCCTACCAGGACGTGCGGGTTATCGTCGAAGAGGAAATTGTGCTTCCTTCCGCCGTGGACTTGCTTTTGTCCACAAACACGCAGAATGAAGACCCGTCGGTGAGTCGTTCCATTGCGCCGGGACTGCCCCTGATTGCATCCTATACGTATTATCATCCATACCGCAAGCAACTGCCGATGCTGTATGAAGAAGGGCTTTATATCCTGTACTGGTTCCGCAACGGGCAAGTGGTGTCTTCCTTCACAAATTACCTTACCGTGCCGTCCCATGTCCCGCAGCCGGGCGAGAAGTGGCGGTTTCAGGTTACGCCCATTACTGTCAGCTTCCTTTTCGGCAAGCCTGCAACATCGCCCGTGGTAACGGTGCTGTCGGTTCCGGAAGTTAACGCGGTTACTCCGGCGCAGGGTCTCACCATAGGCGGCGACACCGTCAGGGTCTCGGGAAAATACTTCGCCAACCCGTTGTCTGTTCGTTTTGGAGATGTTCCCGCAACCAGCATGCGTGTCATAAGCGACAGTGAGTTGGAAGTGATTACGCCGCTTCATCCCGCCGGCAAGGTCACTGTTTCGGTGGAGACGCTGGACGGCATAGGCCGTCTTGTTGACGCCTTTTCGTTTGTCGGCGATGAAGACGACGAAGAACCCGGCGAAGATGATGAGGACGCGAAACAGCGCCGTATTCTTGGCTGTGGAAGCGGCGGCCGCGCGTCCGGGTCGGGCCATGCGGGCAACATGCTGTTGGCCGGAGCGGCCGCGTTCATTCTTGCCATAGGTGATCGCCGACGGAAGATCGTGACAAAGTAGTCTGGAAGGACATTGCTTACCCGCGCGTAATGTTGCAATGAGCTTGTATCAATCCGCTTCTTTGCTGTGTGTGCCTTGGATGACGGGTGATTCAACGACGGGCGCTGCCGGGCTGTTGTTTCTTTTGGTCGCGGACATGGCCGCCGCCGGAGTATGACCGAAAGAATATTCTCAGTAAAAATAACAGGGAAGTATGTTATGCAAGAACATGTGTCGTTAATGGGAATAGACGTATTCATTATCTGCACCTATCTGCTGGGGGTTTTTATTCTGGGCAGTTTTTTCGCGAAATACGTGAAGAACGCGGGCGATTTTTTTATTGCCGGCAAGGCGCTGCCCTTTTGGGCCATAGGCATGTCCATTGTGGTGAGCGACATCGGCGCAATGGACTTTGTGGCCGTGGGCGGTTCCGCCTATACGCACGGCATTGCGGTGGCGAACTTCGACTGGATAGGTTCCATGCCCGCCATGGTTTTCGCGGCATTTCTTTTTGTCCCGTATTTCTGGCGCTCGGGCGTGTTCACCATCCCTGAATTTCTTGGCCGACGTTACAACACCGCGGTGCAGGTGATACATGGTTCCATCTGGGCGGTGTTCATGTTTACAATGCTTTCGTTGATGCTCTATGTGGCTGCCGACCAAATCATGCACACCATCTTGGGCTGGAATGTAACGGCGACGATTATCCTGATGGCGGTCATTACAGGCGTGTACACATTTGCGGGCGGCCTCTCCGCCATCGTGATGGTGGACGCGGTCCAACTTATTGTCATGTTCGTGGGAGGCATTGCGTTGCTGTGGTTGAGCATGTGGGAAGTGGGCGGCTGGAGCGCGCTGCAGGAGCAGGTGCTGGCCATGGGGTCTGAGTATCAGGACCATTTCACCATCCTGCTGCCGCACAACACCACGTCTCCTTATCCCTGGACAGGCATCGTGTTCGGATTGGGAATAGTGCTTTCCATCGCATACATGAGCGGCAATCAGGCCGTGGTGCAGCGCACTTTGGGCGCGCGCAGCGAGTGGGACGCCAAGGCGGGCATGCTGTTCGGCGGCTTTTTGAAGGCTTTCATCCCGTTGATGGTGGCGTTGCCCGGCCTTGCCGCGCTGATCATTATTCCCCGTGTCACCGGAACCATGGTGGAGGGCGACCGCGCCGTTCCCATGATGATCGGGTTGATGTTGCCGCCCGGCTTGAAAGGATTGATGTTCGTGGCGTTGTTTGCGGCGCTTATGTCCAGCGTGGACTCGACGTTGAATTCGACTACGACCATCTGGGTCACTGACATCTGGGGCCGGGGCTGGAAATGGATCAAGGGCCGGGACATGGATGAACGCGAGGCGCTGATTGTGGGGCGCATTTTTACCATCGTGCTGATTGTAGCCGCTGTGGCGATGGCGAAATATATCGGACAGCAGGAAAGCATTTACGTGCTTATCCAGACGGCGTTGTCGCTGTTTCAAGGCCCCACCCTCGCCATATTGGTGCTGGGCATCCTGTGGCAACGAACCACGCGGTGGGGCGGCTTGGCGGGATTGGTTATCGGCGTTGCGTTCTGCTTCATGCTCAACTCCTCAACAAAACTGTTCCCATCGGATGACCCGTTCCTCTTTGTGGCGTGGTGGTCCTTTGTGTTTTCTTTGATTGTCACCGTAGTGGTTAGCCTGCTTACGCCACCCGAACCTGATGAGAAGATTCGCGGACTCGTGTGGGCGCAGGTGGTTCAGGATGCAGTCGTGCAGGAGACGCTGAGTGAAAGGGTTTCCGAATGAATTCGTTAATGCATTTCGTAATGTGTTCTCTCGCCGCGGCGGAAGAAGGCGCCGCCGCAACCGGTTTCTATGCGCGCATGGGCGCGTTTACCGACAAATTGTTTCTGCCGCTGTTCGGACCGATAAATACAATGCTTGCGCACTTCGACAGTTGGGCGCAATGGATCGCCGTTTGTTATTTCATCGGCGCATGGGTGTGGGTGGCGTTCATCCTGCAAAAGGAGTATGTCAACCTGTCGTGCCCCTATAAAACCGGTCTGGCCGACCTGCGCATCTGGACGCTGGTCGCCATGACGCCCACAATGTTTGTCTACATTTATTTCAACTAGGATGGAGACGCTTCCCCATGAGCAATGATATGCACACCATTCGGAAGACGGAAGACAACGAGGCGCGCCTGGCCCAACGTGACGCGGAAACGCAAATGGCGCTTGGCATCTTTATATCAATTCTCGCCGTGCCGGTGTTGATTGGCTCGTTTTGGGCGGATGACATGCACTCGCGCGTGGTAAATATCACCGCAGGCGCCGTATTGCTGGGTATTGGACTTGGATTGCTCGGTTACGGTTGGACGAAACGCAGCCGTCTGCTGCGGTAGAAATTGCGCGTTTCATGATATATGTTCCAGCCTCGGTTGACGCAGAAAAAGCCCGCGCCTTTTTCCGACGACGGCGATGGGGGAACCTGTTCGGGGCATTGGGACTGGAACCGCCCACTCAAGAAAAAAAACGCGGGGTGGTGACGCAGCTGCCATGTATGGAACGGGTATGGGTTCCGCATTATCAGATTGATTTTCAGGTGTTCTCGCGCAAAGGCCCGGGCGTGGTAAGCGTCTCTGTGGAGGCGTGTTCCGGCTGCTTCGCCATTTTCCAGATGCATGATGCCCTGGTCGAAGGCGAGAAGGAGGAGGAAACGCTGCCCCTTCTGCTTGATGAAAAGGACGCCGTGATGCAGGGGCGCAAACAGCTGCTGCAGACCATTATGAGACGACGCGGGCAACAGGGAAAGCCTGTTATTGAAAACACCCTTGCCACGGCGGTTTTTTACTATCCTTTTTGGGTTTGCTATTTCAAGCGGCGGGGAAAATTCATTGATGTTAAACTGCAGGACGCCGTGTCCGCGGAACGCGGCGGCAACCGCACCAAGCAGGGGATTCTCAACGCTTTTGTGGCAAAACGCCGCAACCCAACGTCATGAATCGTCGGTTTCCTCTGACGGAACCGTGATGTTGTACTCGCGCATTTTGCGCCAAAGGGTGGAACGGGATATGCCGAGTTTCTTCGCGGCGTTGCTTTGATTGCCCTTCAGCACGTCAAGAGCATACCGGATGTGCCGCGCTTCCATCTCCGCAAGAGTAGGTATGCCGTCTTCTTTTTGATACGTAAGGGCGGGACGCATCACAAGGCCGTGGCGCACATAGTCGGGCAGGTCGGACGCGGTTATCTCGTCCCCATCCGCCATGATCACGCTGTGAGCGATGATGCTCTCCAATTCCCGCACATTGCCGGGGAAGGGATATTGCCGAAGATATTGAGCCGCGGCGTTGTCCACGCCGCGCACCTGCTTGGCGAACCGCGCATTGAAGCGGGCAATAAAATGGTTGACCAGCGCAGGGAGCGCGTCCATGCGCTCGCGCAACGGGGGAATGCGTATTTGCACCACATTCAGGCGGTAATACAAATCCTCCCGAAACGCCAACCGGTTAACCGCGTCCAGCAAGTCCCGATTGGTGGCGGCTATAATGCGCACATCCACGCGAATGGTGGATGTTGAGCCTACGCGCCGGATTTCCCCGTTTTGCAGCACCCGCAATAACTTGGCCTGTGTTATGGGCGACATGTCGCCAATCTCGTCCAGGAATAGCGCGCCGCCGTCCGCCGATTCAAACAAACCGCATTTGTCGTCTGTCGCGCCGGTAAACGCGCCGCGCACATGCCCGAACAATTCGCTTTCCAGCAGGGACTCCGGCAAGGCCGCGCAGTTAATTGCCACAAAAGGCTTGTCGCGCCGCGGACTGAGGCGGTGCAGCGTTTGCGCGACCACCTCCTTTCCGGAACCGCTTTCGCCCAACAGCAAGACGGTGCTGTCCGTGGGGGCAACCTTGCGGATTAACTCGATAACGCGCCGCATGGCGTCTGTGCGCCCCGCCAATTCCTCGAACACCGTTTGCTCGTACGCATCCAGATTCGCCGCGACCGTGCGGTTCTCCAGCGCTTTGTTTACCGCAAGCGCCACGTCAGACGGAGGACTTGACTTGGGAAGGTAGAAAAAAGCGCCCATTCGTATGCCGTCCAACGCCGCCTCCATTTGTTCCATGTCAAAAAGCAAGATCATGCGCGTCACCGGATTCCGTTGGCGCACAAAAGATACGAGATCAATATCGCCCTGATTGTCCAATTCCAAATCAAGCACCAATGCGTCAAAATCACTGCGGCTTACCAGGCGAAGCAAGCCTGCCATATCATGGCACCGCTCTATTCGCAAAGCGGGAGATTCCATAAAACGCGCCAATGTCATGCCATATTCCACATCTTGGCATGCAATTAACAAGGCCATTGGCGCAGGCAACTCTTTGTTTCTCATTGAAACGCCTCCATTTTCTTACGGTCTTATTGTAGCATAATGAAGCATAACATGCAAAAAAACAATGGTTTTTCGTGATAATTGGCAAAATTTCAGGGGGAGTACGGATACACTTCATATAAATTCGCACGGATGTGGAAAAGCGCTCCGTACTTCACCGATGGCTCCCTTTTGTTTTATAGAGAGTTTTCCACATGTTATCCACAGGGAGAGAAAAGACCACATTAACGAGTAAAACACTCGGCATTTCCAATCAGGCGGGCTATAAGACGATACGCATCATATTGTCATGACGCCGGCGCTCATTCAACGGAAATGTCACCGTTCCGACAGCATTGAGCCTTCAGCTCTTCACAGCGTTCGCGCATTCTTCGGAGCGATCCGGCATGCTCAGGGCATGCGGCCAAGTTCTGCTTTTCGTTTGGGTCCTCGCGCCGGTCAAAAAGTTCTTCGTACAGTGGTGAAGATTCATAATACCGGATATATTTATAGCGTTGACCTATCACGCCCTCCGACTTCGGGATTCCGGGATGGTTGAAAGTGTGTTCATAGTAAAAATCTTCCCTCCAAGGGGTCTCCAAGTTCTGAATTAACGGGGTCAAATCACGGCCTTGCATGGTATTGGGCGGGGTAAGCCCCGCCACAGACAGCAAGGTGGGGGCGATATCCGCGTTGATGGTCATCTCCGCACGGCGTGAGCCCCGCAGCGCTTCGGGCAAACGGGGATCATAAACAAGCAACGGCACACGTATCGAGGGCTCATAGGCGTACCACTTCCCGGCGAGACCGTGCTCGCCCAGAAAGAATCCATTGTCGGACGTGAACAGTATAATGGTGTTTTCGGCAAGGCCCAAGGCGTCAAGTTCTTTGCATAGCGCGCCCACCACCCGGTCCACGCCTGTTATCAAACGGTAATAGGCGCGGGTCATCTGTTGATACAGTTCCGGTTCGGAGAATCGAATCTCCCAGCGTTTGCGCGCTTCGTTATTGTTGCGGAAGAATTCAGGAAACTGTTCGTAATACCGACTGTCCGCTGTTTCCGGCGGCGGTATGACCATGTCGTCATATAATTCGGAATAACGGGGGTCATAAATAAATTGCCGCGCATCGCCGTCCTGACAATGGGGGGCCTTGAAACTCACCGACAAGCAAAAAGGATTTTTGCCGCCATATTCCCGCAAAAATTCAAGCGCCGTTTCCTCATGCACCTGGGTAAGGTGCTTATAGTTCCCCTGATCGTCTTTTTGCTCATAATGGCCCTGCCCCGGGTAGCCGCGCCAGAAGGTAAACTTATCTTCAGGCATGTCACTGCCGACGCCATACTTGCCCACAAACCCAGTGGCGTATCCGGCTTCATGCAATATGGCGGGGTAGGTTGCCGCCCATTGTTGGTCTGAAAAAGTCTTTTGAAAATCGTTAATTCCATGATGACAGACATATTGCCCTGAAAGGTAGGTGGCACGGCTGGGCGCGCAAATCGAAGTGGATACATAGGCGTTGTCGAATACGACGCCGGACGCCGCCAATGCGTCAATATGCGGCGTTTGGATAATGTCGTTGCCCATGCATCCCAACGTGTCCCAACGCTGATCATCTGTCAACAAAAAGATTATGTTGGGCGGTTCCGATGCCCCGGCGGGCGCGTTTGCCGACAAGCCGGCGGCAAGGCCCGCGCCGGCGATGCCGGCTTTCATAAATTGTCGTCGCGTCATTACAGGCATGCGTCGTCCCTTTGTAAAAATGTTTTGAAACGGGTTTTCGAACCCCACAACGAACTGATAATATGGTATAATACAACAACTATGTGTTCGCGTCTCAAATGTTGTGCGCATCCATGAATCCAAAGGGAGTTGGTGGTAGTCGGAATATTATGTATAATTTACAGTATGGACGGGGCAAACGGTTTAATAACATACAACAAATGGTGATGGGTACGTACGTCTTTTCCTTGTTCAAAAGGAGCGACGTCTTGGCGTAAGTGTGAACGGCGTCAAAAAACGCCATTGACAGCGCGGGAAAGTTGAGACCGAACATATAATGAGCGATATTTCACAATTGCCGCCGGAGATCGTGGATAAATGCCGCAGCGCATCCATGCCCTTCTTCAGCATAGGATATTATGGGTGTACACTGGAAGGGCGCGTACTGTTCATGGATGCCACGGCTTTTGGCCTTTTTGAGCTTCACAAAAGCCTGCGCGGCCCCGACGAAGCGGTGGGAAAGATTCTGGATGAGCTAACCGGCGAGTCATCGCATGGCGACTTGCGGGCGCAGTTGAAACAGCACCAGATTGTGCGCGGGTATGAGTGGCCCCGCCGCCTTGAATCAGGGGAGGAGCGCTGGTTGTATGAGGATGCGCGGGTAGTCACGCCGCGCGGTGAGATGACGGCCTACGCCACCGAGCCTTACATTGAATGTGTTGTGCGCGATATTTCGGTGCGCAAGCACAAAGAGGCCGTATATTTCGCCGATCAACACAAATATCAGACCATTCTCGAGGCCATTCACGAGGGCTATTACGAAATGGACCTGATGGGGAACCTCACCTTTTTCAACCGCACTTTGGCGAACATACTCGGTGTGTCCGAAGAAAAACTGATCGGCAGGAATCCCGCGGAATTTTTCCATAACGACGCCATTGCCGAAGAAATGCGCCGATTGTATCGCGCCCTCCGAGACGGCGAAACCTCCGACGGATTGCTTAACTGGGAATTGCAGCGCCCGGACGGCACGACGGCGGTGTTGGAGATCTCGGTCAGTCTGATGTACGACAAGGAGGGCAAGCGTTGCGGCTTCCGCGGCCTGGTGCGCGATGTGACGGAGCGCGCCAATGCCGAAGAGGCGCTCCGTATGGCCGAAACGCGCTACAAGAACCTGTTTGAAGAAGCCAACGACATCGTATACACGCACGATTTCCAAGGAAAGTTCACCTCCCTGAACAAGGAGGGAGAACGATTGAGCGGTTATTCCCGCGAGGAAGCGGCGAAGATTTCCGTGTATGAGATTATTGCGCCGGAGTATCGCGAAAAAGCGCTCGAGATGACCCGCCGTCGTTTGCAGGGCGAACAAGTGGGCAAGTATGAGATTGAGATTCTCCATAAGAACGGCTCGCGCATCCCCGTGGAAGTAAGCGCGCGCCTTATCATTCACGACGGCAAGCCCGTGGGCGTGCAGGGCATCGCGCGCGATATTACAGAGCGGCGGCGCGCGGAGGAGCAACGCCAGGCGTTGGAGCGACAGGTGCAGCACGCCCAGAAACTCGAAGGACTGGGCGTGCTTGCGGGGGGCATCGCCCACGATTTCAACAATCTCCTCGTCGGCATTTTGGGCAACGCAAGCCTGGCCACCCGTCGCCTGCCAAAGGACTCGCCGGTGCATACCTATCTGAAGCGCGTTGAAAAAGCCGCCCAGCGCGCCGCCGAGCTGACCAATCAGATGCTGGCATATTCCGGACGGGGCACTTTTGTGGTGCGTCCGCTGCATCTGGACAAGATGGCGCGGGAAATAGTCGAGTTGGCGCAGGTGGGCGTATCCAAAAAGATTACCTTCCACTTTGACTTTGAAGAAAACATTCCGCCTGTCATGGGCGACGTCTCGCAAATGCATCAGGTAATGATGAACGTGATTACCAACGCGGCGGAGGCAATTGGAGAGGACGTGGGTTCCATTACGGTAGGCGCAAAACGGGCCACACTGGACGCCGGCGCGCTGTCAAAAGTATATTTTCACGCGGACCCGACGCCGGGCGAATATATCTGCCTGAGCATCAGCGACACCGGCTGCGGCATGGACGCCGAACAGAAAAGCAAAATATTTGATCCTTTCTACAGCACCAAATTTGCCGGGCGCGGATTGGGACTGGCCGCGCTGCTGGGCATTGTGCGCGGACACAAGGGCGCCGTGAATGTTTACAGCGAGCCCGGCAAGGGAACAATATTCAAACTTTATTTTCCCGTGCTGAAACAGGAGGATGTGGAAAAACAGCTGCCCGAGGTGGACACGCGGCAGGAAGAAAAATCCCTGAACAAGTGGAAAACCAGCGGGCTGGCTTTGATTGCCGATGATGAAGAGGCCGTGCGCGTTTTTACGCGCGAGGTGTTGCAGCGCCACGGCATGACGGTGGTCACCGCCGACGACGGCAAGGAAGCGCTGGAGCTGTACGAGAAACACAAACCGGAGATACGGGTGGCGTTGATAGATTTGATGATGCCGTTTGTAAACGGCCAGGAAGTTCTCGAGCATATCAGAAACGATAATCCGGAACTGCCTATTATCATTTCCAGCGGATACAGCGAAGCGGAGATACTTGACCGGTTTCGGGAAAATCCGCCCAACCATTTCATCCAGAAACCGTATCGGGCTCTCGAGCTTACCCGTGTCTTGAAAACGGTGATGGAGGGGCCGGCGCCGGTGGCCACATAACGCCCAAGCGCTCAATACGCCGGTAAATTGTTGTTCCATGATAAAGCGTCTTTTAATAATGGTTATGTGTATTGCCGTCGCCCCTTTTCCCTTGGCGGAAAAAACGGGCGGCGAAAAAATTCCGCCGGCATTTCCGGAAGGTCGCGAACACCTTCCCAAAACGGACGCAGCCGATTCCCCGAAAGCCGGGATTCCCGGCGCCGCGGCTGATTCTTCCATCGAGGTCGCGCCTGTTTCTGTTCCCACAAGCGCTGACTGGTTGTTGCGGCGCATGGCCGGTTCGGAAGACCCCGAAATTCGCAGGCGCGCCGCCGAGGCGTGGCCGGTGAGCGATGCGTTTATGGAAGATATGAATGCGCTGGTACGCGCCCTTTCCGACCCAAGCGATGAGGTGCGGGCAGGCGCCGTGGAACGTCTCAACCGGCTTGAACCGGCGCTGGTGTTCGGTTATGTCATGCGCACAATGCTTGGCGGCGCGCCTGATCATGCGCGCGCATTGGACGCAGCGCTGCCCGCGCTTGAAGGAACGCTTGCGCCGTTTATGATTGAAACACTCCGCACAGAAATTGAAACGCCACAACATCGCCGAATCGCCGCCTATTGTCTGGGCAGAATGGGCTCGCTCAACGCAATTGAAACTCTTGGAGAACATGCATGGGCAGACGACATGACCGTTGCGCGCGCTTGTGTCGAGGCGCTCTATGCGATTGGCGCTTCTCACACAACGCCGCAGTGGATGTCGCTGCTTGATCACGGGGAACCGTATTTCCGCCGACTTGCCGCGCGCGCTTTGGCAGCGCTTGGCGGCCCCAACGCCTTCGACCGGCTTCGATTGATTGTTCTTGACAACAACGAAGATGCCGCGCTGCAATCGGATATTCTGTATGCGTTAAGCGCCGATCCGTCCCCGCCCCTGTATGCGTTACTCGTGGAGGCGCTTGAACGAAATCAACAGGCGCGTCCGGTGGCGCTGCGTTTGTTGCGCGAATTGGCCGGCGTTGATTTTGGTTGGGACATGACGGCGTGGCGTTCCTGGTTGGACAGTATTTCCGCTGAACGACCGCCGCCCATCGTGCCCGCGCAATGAAGTTTGCATTGGACGGCCTTGTCACCGATAATGTAAGCGCTTTGGACGGATTCGTCGGCATAAGCGCGCGTTTTTTATTGCCGGCTTTGGCATGCGCCGTGACGCAGCAAAGCAAGATATTCTACGATTGAGTCAGTCGCGGGCAACGCCCGTATTAAACATCATCCCGGCGGCGGTTGTGTCGTCGTCTGAAAAAAAGGAAGGAACCAACATGCGCCACTTATTTGTTGCCCTTGTCATTCTGATTTCCCTTGCAGCATCAGCAGCGTCCGTCGCTGTCGCCGAGGATGAGCCGCGTCTGCCCGTGGGAGCGATGACGCCCGCCCCGGAAGGTGAAGGCTGGACAAATCTTTTCAGCGAAGAAAACGCCGCACATTGGAAAAATGTTACGGATAAACTGGAGGGCGTCTTTACCATTGAGAACGGCGTGTTTCATGTGTCCGGTCGCAAGCCCACGCGCTATATTGCGTGGATGGGCGACAGTTTCGGTGATTTCGAGTTGCACGTGGAGTTCAAGGTGGCGGAAGGCGCCAATAGCGGCGTATTCTTCCGCAGCGACCCGGACGATCCGGTGCAGGGCGGCATGGAAATTCAGGTGTACGGAGACCACGGCAAAGCGCCCACAACCCAAGGAAGCGGCGCGTTGTACGACATCGCCACGCCCATGTTCAACATGGCGCTGCCCGCCGGCGAATGGAATTCTTATGATATACGGTTCGTGGATTCCCGCCTTGAAGTCGTGTATAACGGCTGGAAAGTGCTTGACATTGATGTGTCGCTCATGACCATGCCCATCGGCAAATTCGACACGCCCTTGGCGCTGATGCCTCGTGAAGGGCATATCATATTGCAGGATCATGGCGATGAAGTATGGTTCCGCAACCTGTTTGTCCGCGCCTTGTGATGCGGGCGCATCGCTGACGGTAACAATTGATGGCTTTATCCAAAGAACAACGTGACTGGCTTGCGCTGGCGCTGGTGCCGGGCGTCGGTACGGTGAAGTTTATCCGGTTGCTGGCGCGTTTTGGCGTGCCGGCGCGCGTACTGGGCGCGTCCACGCGCGAGCTGGCCGATGTGGTGGGTGATAAGATAGCGGAGCGCATTCGCCAACACGGCGCCGCGGCAGACATTGAATTGCAGGAGAACCGCATGGCTGAATTGAACGCGACGCTTATCACAATGGACGATCCCGATTACCCCCCGCAGCTTGCCGAAATTTATGATCCGCCCTTGTTGTTGTTTGCCCGGGGCGCGCTGCTGGAGTC
>DSBB01000273.1 GCA_011046175.1 Candidatus Hydrogenedentota bacterium
ACACATTATAGGTAATCGTATATGCGCCAAGAACGCCTGTGTCCACCGCGTCGCCACCGACAACTATGCTTCCTGTCAGGTCGCCGTCGCAATCGTCAAAGGCCGTCGCGCCCGCGTCCACATAGGCGTTGCCGCATTCAACATCCACCACGGCATCGCCCAGCAGCGTGATCACCGGCGCGGTGGTATCCACCACATTCACTATCCGCGTCGCTTCCACGGCGGCATTCGTGGACGCATCAGACACATTATAGGTAATCGTATATGCGCCAAGAACGCCCGTGTCCACGGGATTCGCCACAACAATGGCGGCGGTCAAATCGCCGTCGCACACATCCGCGGCCGTCGCGCCCGCATCCACATAGGCAACCCCACATTCTACCGTTTCCGGATCGTTGCCCAACAGCGTGATCACAGGCACGGTGGTGTCCACCACGTTCACCACGCGCGTCACTTCAACCGCCGCATTTGACGCCGTGTCAGACACATTATAAAAGACGGTGTAAGAACCCGCCGCCGACGGGTTCACCGGATCCGTCACCACAATGCCCGCGGTCAAGTCGCCGTCGCATACGTCCGCAGCCGTCGCCCCCGCGTCCGTGTACGCATCGCCGCATTCGACATCCACCACCGCATCGCCCAGCAGCGTGATCACAGGCGCGGTGGTGTCTACCACATTCACCGTCCGCGTCACTTCAACCGCCGCATTCGTGGACGCATCAGACACGTTGTAGGTAATAACGTATGCGCCGACTGTGCCTGTGTCCACTGCATCACCGCCGACAACGATGCCTACCGTCAAATCGCCATCGCACACATCCGCAGCCGTCGCGCCCGCGTCCGCGTAAGCGTCACCGCATTCAACCGTTTCCGGATCGCTGCCCAACAGCGTGATCACAGGCGCGGTCGTGTCCACCACGTTCACCACGCGCGTCGCTTCAACAGCGGCGTTCGTGGACGCATCCGACACATTGTAGGTAATCGTATATGCGCCAAGAACACCCGTGTCCACCGCGTCACCACCGACAACGATGGAACCTGTCAAATCGCCGTCGCACACATCCGCAGCCGTCGCGCCCGCGTCCACGTAAGCGTCGCCGCATTCAACGGTGGCCGGGTTGTCACCCAAAACCGCAAGCGCCGGCGACGTCGTGTCCACCACGTTCACCGCGCGCGTTACTTCAACAGCGGCGTTCGTTGCCGCATCCGACACATTGTAGGTAATCGTATATGCGCCAAGAACGCCCGTGTCCACCGCGTCGCCGCCGACAACGATGGCTGCCGTCAAGTCGCCGTCGCATATATCCGCAGCCGTCGCGCCCGCATCCGCATAGACGTCGCCGCATTCAACAGTAGCCGGATTGTCGCCCAACAGCGTAATCGCAGGCGCGGCCGTGTCCACCACATTCACCGTGCGCGTCTCCACGGAAGCGTTCCCCGCCGTGTCAGCAACGTCATAAGAGACCATATACGTTCCGGGCGTGCCCGTATCCACCGGATTCGTAGTCACAATAGAGGCGGAAATATCCGCGCCGCATTGGTCCACAGCCGTCGCGCCTGCGTCCGTGTAGGCGTCGCCGCATTCCACGGTTATGGGATTGGCTCCGCCAACTGTTATGGCGGGCAACGTCGCAATGGCCGTGTCGCTTCCCGCATCAGGCATGCCCATGAGATTGCCGTAAATATCCTCGACCGTTCCGCCGACAGTAATGGTGAGCGGCTGCCCGTTGGTCATGCTTGCGGGACAACTCCAAGTCAACAAATAATTGGCCGGGTCTATCTCGGTAACGCTGTCCGGATTAACCGGCAACGTGCCCGCTCCCGGCCCGGACGCCGTATAGCTGGCGGGATCAAGCACGTTCGCACCCATGTCCTTGTTGAAAGTAATCAACACAGTCCATGCGGTCTGGACCGCGACGGAAACCACAAACGGTTGGGCCGTATCCTGCACGATGACGGTGCGCGTCTCTTCCGTCGCCCCATTCGCTGCGCCGTCGCTGACATTATAGGTTACGACATAAGTTCCAACCGTGGCCACATCCACTGCGCCGGCGTCAATAACAATTAAAGCGCTTATATCGCCATCGCAGGCGTCCGCAGCCGTCGCGCCAAGCTCATTGTATACCGTGTTTAATTCCACATATTGCGGGTCGGCGCCCAGAAGCGTGATCACCGGCGCGGTCGTGTCCACCACATTCACCATGCGCGTTGCTTCAACCGCCGCGTTCGTTGCCGCATCCGATACATTATAGGTGATCACAAAGGAACCCACGGCACTCGTGTCAACGGCGCTGTCGTCAACCACAATCAAACTTGTCAGATCGCCGTCACATATATCCGCAGCCGTCGCGCCCGCGTCCATGTAGGTATCGCCGCATTCAACTGTGGCGGGATTGTCGCCCACAACCGTGATTACCGGTGGGGTCGTATCCACCACGTTCACCGCGCGCGTTACCTCTACCGCCGCGTTCGTTGCCGCATCGGAAACATTGTAGGTAAGGACGTACGCGCCCACCGTGCCCGTATCCACCGCGTCGCCGCCAACAACAATCAAGGCTGTCAAATCACCGTCGCAGGCGTCCGCAGCCGTCGCGCCCGCGTCCGCATACGCGTCTCCGCATTCCACGGTTTCCGGATCGCTTCCATTCAGCGTAATCACCGGGGGGGTCGTGTCAACAACGTCCACTGTGCGTGTTACTTCCGTGGCGGCGTTCGACGCGCTGTCAGATACGTTATAGGTGACCGTGTACGAACCGACGGTTGACGTGTCCACGGCGCTCGCGTCTATCACTATCGCACCGCTCAGGTCGCCGTCCCAATTGTCATAAGCGGTTGCGCCAAGTTCAACATAGGGGTCGCCGCACTCGATTGTCTGCGGATTATCGCCAAGCAGGGTAATCACCGGCGGAACGTCATCGGCAAGGCTGAATTGCGCCAGATAGCTGCGCGGCCTGTTGCCGGCGCCTGAGAAACTGCCGCCGAATCCGGTAAACGCGCCGCCCGCATAAAATGAACCCAAATCCCGCGCCAGCGTAAAAGCGTATACAGGATTGGTTGCGTCCGGTTTCCATTCGTTAATCGGCAACCCGAACTCCGCTATGCCGGAATCCGATTTGATGGCCGCGAGCCGGTACGCCGGACTTACAAAATTACCGCCGGCAATGAGAATGTTTTGTGCTTCAAGCAGCATCAGCGCGTTGACCGCGCCGTCGAACCCCGGATGCGCCCAGGGCAATACCGCGCCCGGGTCAACCGTATCCAACGCGGCAGCGCGCGCGCGCGCCTGGGCGCCGATGGTTGTGAAATTGCCGCCCGCGTAAAGGATGTCAAAAGCGCTTGTCAAAGCGAGACTCAACACCGGATAGTCGGCGTCAACCGTCCAAGACGTGGGACTGCCTGTGCCACCGCGTTCCAACGCGGCAATATAACTCCTTGGAGAGCCGTCAATATCCGTAAATTCGCCGCCCGCATACACCACAATGTCCGACATGGCCAACGCATGTACCACGCCGTTTACGTCGGGATTCCAGCCAAGTGTCACCGCGCCCGTGCCGGGATTAATCTTGGCGATTCGATTTCGCGGCTGTCCGCCTATGTCAGTAAATTCGCCGCCCGCGCACAACTCCGAACCGTCCGGCGCAAGGACAAGGGCGCGAACCGCGCCGCCTGCAACGCCGGCATCCCAGACAAGCGAGCCGTCCGCCGCGTTAATCGCCGCAAGACCCGCCGCCGCGCCGCCGCCGACAGCGGTAAATGCGCCGCCTGCAAAAACGGTTGTCTCGTCCGCGGACAACGCCAGCGCGTAAACAATATTATCCAAATCCGGGTTCCACGGCGTGGCCTTTCCATAATCGGGAGATGCAGTCGCCGCGTCCAGCGCCGCCAGATAATGACGCACCACGCCGTTCACCGTGGTGAAGGCGCCGCCGGCATAAATGTACTCCATCCCGTCGAAAACGGCGGTAAGCGTGTATACCGTATTTCCCGCGCCGGCATCCCATGTTGTGGCGCGACCTGTGCCGTCATTTATGCCCACCGCATCCACGGCGCCGATTTTGTGTCGCGGCTCGCCGCCAACCAGCGTAAACTCGCCGCCCACGTAAACGCTGTTGCCGTCGGTGGACATGGCCAGCGCCGTGACCCATCCGTCCGCTTCGGGCGCCCAGTCGCCCGTGATTGCCCCGGACGTTGTGTCCACGGCGGCAATCCCGTTGCGCGTCAAATAGTTTACTTCCGTAAACGAACCGCCGAAATATACTTCGTCATTGGTGGCGACAATGGACAGAACGGGATTATTGACAACGGGATTCCAACCGCTTAAAACGTCACCCGAATCGGCGTCTAACGCCGCAATATGTCCCGTCATCCACCCCCCCGCATAGAGTATTGCGCCGTCGGGCGACAAGGCGAGCGCGCGGACCATGCCGTCCGCGCTGAATGACGGGTTCAGAACGGGGTTTAACGGGTCCGTAATATCGTAACCCCGAAGATACCCGCTGAAATTGCCGCCCGCGAAAAGCGTCAAACCATCCGCGGAGACCGTCATGACGCGCACGAGATCATCCGGACCAGGTTCCCATCCGGTCGCCACGCCGTAGTCCGGCGACGCTTCATCCGCGTCAATGGACGCCAGATAACGGCGTGTTAGAATGCCGATGCGGGTAAAACTGCCGCCGGCAAACACGGTATTCCCGTCCGCCGACACCGCCAGCGCATATACCGTGCCGTTGATGTTCGGATTCCAAGCGTCCACTGTGCCGTCAGGCAATACCCTTGCGACACGGTTGCGCAACTCATCGCCGACACGGGTAAAGTCGCCGCCGATATACCAGCCGTCCGCGCCGTCGGAAACCATGGCGTACACCGGGCCGTTCACCTTCGGCAGCGGCGTTGCCGTATCCAAAAAGCCGTCTTCCTGAATGCGTACGGCGCATCCCGTATTGGGTCCCACATAGGTGAAGTTGCCGCCAATATAGGCGGCGGTGACGCCGCTTTCCAAGGCAAACACCGGGCCATTCGTCACCCATGCATCTTCAACAGGGCTGTTCGTTTGTCCATGCGCAATCGCCGGCGCGAGCAACACGACCAAAAGGGATGCAACTCGGACACACTGAAAAACATGACTCACGGGATTCATTCCTGAGACCTCCTCGGTGACAGCACGGTATCCCAACATAGCGTCAGGCGTTATGCCGCTGTAGTTCTAGTAGCGCTCGCTGTTCTTTATTTCTCGCTCCTGGCGTAAATACAAAAATATCCACCATTTATCTTCTGCCCCATACAAGTTATACTCAAATTTTACCATAGTTTCTGCAAAATCTCCAATGGTTCAACTATTATTCAGGAAAAAAATGAACTTTGCAGCCGGAAACGCCTCATATCCGGCTTGTCTCCCAAATCTTTTGTTTTCTCTTGCGGCGGTAAACTTGGTAAAATACCTTGCACCGGCCAACAGGAAGATGCCAATAGACATACCGCGGTGCATACGTCCTATGTGTCCTGTATGTCCTATAATTTTCGGAGTCACAAATGACGAAAGACTATCAGGAACATACGCTGGAATCATCAGACGGCAGCACGGTGGTGCTGCTCCGGTGCGATGGTTATGATCAGAAACGGGTTGACGAGACGGTTGCCCGGGGCATTTCGATGCTCAGCGGCGCGGCGCGGTTCGCGGCACAGGGCGAACACATCCTGTTAAAACCAAATCTGTTGGTGGCAAAACCGCCGGAACGGGCCGTCACCACGCACCCGGCGGTATTTCGGGCGGCGGCGCGCGCGTTCCGCGACACTGGCGCCGAATTGCATTATGGTGACAGCACCGGGTTTGGCCGCATTGAAACCGTGGCGCGGCGATCGGGCATCGCCGCGGTGGCCGAGGAACTCGGCATTCCTCTCGCGGATTTCCGCGCCGGACGCACTGTTTCATTTCCCGACGGGCACACCATCAAGCAATTTGTCATTGCGGAAGGAGCGCTCGAAGCCGACGGCATCATTTCTTTGTCCAAACTCAAAACACACGCCCTGACCAGATTTACCGGCGCAATAAAAAACATGTTCGGCTGCGTTCCCGGCATGTTGAAGGGAGAATTTCACGGCAGGCTGAATAAAATGGACAAGTTCGCCTCCATGCTGGTTGACTTGAATCGTTTGTTGCGCCCGCGCCTCCATATCATGGACGGCATTGTCGGCATGGAGGGCAATGGCCCGCACAACGGCAAGCCGCGTCCCTTGAATGCGCTCCTCTTTTCCACCGATCCCGTGGCGCTGGATGCCGTGGCATGTCGGTTGATACATCTTGATCCGGCGCTGGTCCCGACGGAATACTGGGGGAAACAGCTGGGGCTGGGCGATTACACCAACGTACACGTGACAGGCGACGCCGTCGAAACGCTCGCGTGTCCCGATTTTAAGGTGAAACGCGACAAGGAATTCAGCGCGGACACCATGCACCCGCTTCTGTCCCGTCTCATGAAAAATTACGTTGTTCCAAGACCGGTCATCCGGGAGGAACGTTGCATTAAATGCGGCAACTGCGTCAAAATCTGTCCCGTGAATCCGAAGGCGCTGGATTTCCCCGACGCAAACGGACAGTCGCCGCCCCGCTACGCATATAAACGTTGTATTCGTTGCTACTGTTGCCAGGAGATTTGCCCGGAGGGCGCCATCGAGGTGGAAACGCCGCTGTTGGGACGTCTGATTCATCGCTGACATTCCGTTGGCGAAAAAGTATATTGTTTTCCAGAAACGAAGAAGGAACCAGAAAATGAACCGCTATTACCATGTGTGCAGCAGCGCCCTGCTCGTTATGTGCATCGCCTGTATTACGGCCTGCCCGGCGCAGGCGCAACGATTAACTGTCGAGGAGATGTATCCTTCCGAACCCGACCCCTTCATGGGCAACTGGGAGGGACGCTGGTCCGATGATGATGTGGACCCCACAATCACGGCGCAGGTGTTCCCGCTGGGACGCGGCCGCTACCAGATACGGCTGGCGGCAAAGCTGTTCATGCGTTGTCCGACTTTGGCCATTATTGAAACCCCGGTCAAGAACGGCGCATTAACCTTCAACGAGCAGGGCTATCAGGGCGAGATTCGCAACGGACGGTTTACCGGCGCGCGGCGCACGGGCAGGGTTACCTTTGAAATGAAACGGACAACTCATGAACCGCCCACATTGGGCGCGGCGCCGCCCGAAAACGCCATTGTCCTCTTTAACGGCGCGAACTTTGACTCGTGGAACAACACGGACGGGTGGGAGTTGACGGATGACGGGGCAATGATGGTCACGCCGGACGCAGGCGACCTGGTATCAAAAAAGAAATTCAAAGATGTGCGTCTTCATGTGGAATTCCGCACACCACTGCAACCCAACGAAAGGGGGCAATCCCGCGGCAACAGCGGCGTGTTCGTGCAGGATGTGTATGAAGTGCAGGTGCTGGACAGCTATGGGCTCGAGGGAACATACGACGAATGCGGCGCCTTATATAAAGTCTCCGCGCCTTACGTGAACGCGGCGTTGCCGCCGACCCAATGGCAGACCTACGACATCACGTATCGCGCCGCCCGCTTCAACGATGACGGCACGGTCAGGGAATATCCGCGCATGACGGTGCTGCACAACGGTTTTGTCATCCAGCATGAACAGGAAATCCCTTGGATCACCGCATGGAAAGAAGTGGAACGCCTCCAGCCGCCGCCCGTCGAGCGCGGCGCCGTCAAACTGCAATCACACCGCGCCCATTATGTGCAGTATCGGAATATATGGGTGGTGGACATGGAACAGGACTAACCCGATCACCTTCCGCAGATGGTTCATCCGGATATTTCACCGGATTAAAGAAACTTAAGGAACACGTCATGCTTTTCAGAAGAAACCCGGCACGGCAACCTTTTTGCCGGAGGCTTGTCATCGTGTTGTGCATGTTTGGCATAGTGGTTGCCGCCGCGCCGTCGGATACAGGGGAAGGAAATACGCCCATGCCCGAGCGAATGCCCGAAAACGTGTATCAAGGCGAACTGGTCACTTATCCCGGTGCATGGACGTTTCTGCTGCATCGTCCCCACATCATTCTGGTGAGCGACGACCAATTGCGCGCGCTGACCGACCCGGAGCAAGTGATTGATCTCAGTCTGACCTTCGACAAGCGCGAGGAGAGTCTGCGCCAGATTTGCGAGAACGCAAAGGCGGGCGGACACCGCACCCTTATCCTTGCCCATGACCATTTCTTTTCCCAATATCGGGGCGGCTCAGAAGCCAAGCCGCGTGAATTAACGCCCGACCGCGACGAGTACATCGAGATTATCGGCAAGATCAGCGCCTTCGCGCAACAGTACGGGCTGGGCTTGGAGTTAAGCCTGCTCTCGCCGCTCGAGATCGGCCCCGGCTACCAGCAACAGACCGGCGAGTCTGGCGTGTGGATGCACTTCCGCAAGGGGTTGCGCGATCCGGAATCAGGCGCCTACAGCGTACAGCTCTGGCGGCAGGAACGGTGGGGCAACAACAAAGGCGTCGTCGCCATTGAAGACGCGGGCGTGCGCGTTTTCGCTTTCCGCGAGCAGGCCGTGCGCGGCACGGCGTACCGCGCCGTGAATCCACGGGACATTGTGGAGATTACCGACACTGCCGCCGTGGAGGTCTTCGAGGGCACCCGCGCCAAGCGCGGCGATTACAGGGCGGTGCGCATCCGCGTCCACGGCGCGGGCATGGCGGACGGACGCGACCGCGTGCTGGTGGTGCAGCAGTACCGCACGCCGGAGATGGATTATTTCAGCGAGAGCGCGCTTCCTTATCTTACGGCGCTGGGCGACAAGTACGCTGACGCGGGCGTGAAGCTGAACGGGCTGTACAGCGACGAAATGCATATCCAGCAGAACTGGGGCTACTTCAGCCACCACGACAACGGCCAGTTCGCGCTGCGCTATGTCAGCCCCGGATTCCAGAAACGATTCGCGGCCCTGTACGGCGATGAGTACGCCGACTTCGCCAAGTATCTCGTCTATTTCGTGCATGGGCAGGAGGATATGGTAAACGACCTCAACGCGAAGCTGGACGTGATGCATGTGTTCGGTGCAAGCCCGGAGGACATCCAGCGCACCGCCTTGTTCCGTTCCAACTATTACCGGCTGCTGAACAACGGCGTGGTGGAGTTGTTTGTGGCGGCGAAACGGCATCTCGAAACGCGCATGGGCTACCGGCTTGAGGCGCGCGCCCACGCAACCTGGGCCGAAAGCCCGACCATAGACAAGTGGAATGTGGGACGGCAATCTCATCAAGCGAACCAGTATGAATACACCTCGAACTTCCAGTGGTCCTGCACGGTGCATCAGGCGTCCGCCGCCTGTCATGACTACTTCAAGTGGGGTGACTACCTCACGGGCGGCGGCAACGACCATCCCGAAGGCGGCTGGCTCGACCGCGACTACCTCGGCCTGGCGCTGGCGTGTTCCACAGGCATCCTCAACGATGTGCCCTATTCCTACTGCGCCCACTGGGGCATGCCCCACGAAATCAGCGACCGGCGCAGCGGCCTTGTCGCGGCGTTCGGCGCGGCGGGCGCGCCCTACTACGGCATGGTGCAGGACATGGAGCACCGCGACGTGGACGTGCTCATGCTCTACCCGCTTGACCTCGTTGCCGTGGACGAACGCTTCGGCAGTTGGATGACCCAGTACGGCTACGCCAATGTCATCACCCAAGAAAAACTGCTGGAGCGCGGCGCGGTGGCAAACGGCGCGGTGGAAGTGGCGGGTCGCCGCTTCTCCACGCTGGTCACCTTGTTCGAACCGTTCCCGTCGCAGGCGCTGCTTGCCATGATGACGCAGCTCGCGCAGCAAGGCGGGCGCGTGATTTGGTCGGGAACGCCGCCGGTGGTGGACCGCGACGGCGCGCCTGTTCTCGAAGCATGGGGCGCGTTGACCGGCGCGGACTGCGCAGCCGAACCCGGCATCGGGCTGATGCTGCCGGGCAGGAGCGTGGTGTTTTCGGAAGCCCTTGCGAGCGTGCCTGACATGACCATCCTCACCGATTTTACTGTTGACCTTGTCCATCCGCTGGCGCCGCGTGAAGGCACGGCGGTAGCGGCGAACGTGCGCAACCACATCGCAGGCGTGCATCGCGCGCTGGGCAGGGGAACCGTGACCACCCTCGGGTTCCGCCCCCGCGACGACCAGTCCAAGAGCCTCGGCTACGACGCGCGCTACTGGTTCGAGATTCTGCACGCGCTGGGCGCGTATCCCGGCACGGGCGCGTTCGGCGACGTCAACGACAACACCGAATACCTGTCCCGCACCACAGACTACCTGTGCTGCCGGTTCCCGAACGGCGCGCTCGCTGTTGCGCCGCACCTGCGCGAACTGGAGGAAGGCTGGCCGGGCGGGTTTGCTCGCAACCGCGAGGAGGACCTTGCGCTGCTGGCAACGATTGAACTGCCCGGCGACGCCATTGCGCTGGAGGACTTCCGTATCCACGGCAAGACGGTTTCCTATGCGGGCGCACATGCCGTCACCTTCCGCACCGATGACAACAACACGCTGATTGCGTTTGCCGGACGTGGCGCCGACCGCATCACCATAGACGGCAAGACAACCGTGTTCGCCGACTGTCCTATGGGATTGGCGGCGTGGGCGCCCGTGCGCGACGACCGGCGCATCCCCGGCGGCGCGAAACTCATCGTGTTCTACTGGGGCGAAGGCGAACTGCGCATCCCCGCACCGGAGTTGCGGGAACCTGTCGCGGTACACGTGGAAGGCGCCACGCCCGGCAGCCGCGGCGAAGCGCTCACGGCGCAGATCGAAGATGGGTGTGTGGTGGTAAAGGCAGAAGGGCGGTTCGCTAATCGCTGGATATATGTGGTGCCCGGGAGTTGATGAAAAGCGGGAACCACGAAATACACGAACAACACGAAAAGATATTTTTTGAGAAAGAACATTATGGTTAACGAACCACATGAGCATCACGAAAAGATACTTTTTAAGCAAGAGTGTTACGAAATTTAGGGGGCTATCTTTGGTGTTTATCGTGAGATGGGACATGGTTTTTTGGAAGCAGTGTATCAGGAGTGTCTGGAGAAAGAATTTATCAGGCGAAATATACCGTTTGTTGCGCAGCCGGAGCTTTTGTTGAAATACAGAGGCGAGACATTACGGCAAGTATATAAACCGGATTTCATTTGTCATAATCAGATTATACTTGAGCTTAAAGCGGTCAAAAAGATAGCCCCCGAGCATCACGCACAGGTCATAAACTATTTGAAGGCTACAGGCATGAGACTTGGCCTACTCGTTAATTTTGGCGCCTATCCGAAAGCAGATGTTAGGCGATTGGTGTTGTGAACCACAAAATACACGAACGGTACGAAATACTTTTTTTATGAAGGAGGCATCATGTACATTCGGTTTCAGTCGTTAGAGGAAAGCCCATATACTGGTGAGAAGTATGGGATATTTGTTGCTGTATGGCATCTGATTCGTGATAAAAAGGTTACCCATGAAGAAGAAGCAGAGTATTGGAAACATAGGGCGTGGTTTGAAAACAACCTTCCGATTCCGCCTTTTTATGAAGCGGGGAATCAGGAAAAAGCAATTACCTGGTTCAAAACAGATGCTCTTACCGTTGAGATGAAAAAACACCTGCTTTTTTATTTTGAGTTGGCAAAGAAATATGACATGACAATAGTTGAAAACACAACAGATTCTCTGGCCAATGTTATTTATGAAGATATTTTTCAGGTTGCCATGATTCCGAAGAAATGCTAACTCTTTTTTTCGTGGTGTTTGTGTATTTCGTGGTTGTCAATACAGACTTGTTCTTTTGACCATCTCCAAAAATTCCAGCACCTCCGCCGTCGTCAGCGTCGCCAGCGCCCCGCCCATGGAATGCCCCACAAGCACAACTGTTTTGTAACGTTCCCGCAACGGGGCGAGTTCATCCGCTACCCCTTGGCGCAACTGCTCCGCGCTGGTCTTTTCAAACTCGCGCGGCGATGTGCCGTGTCCCGGCAACAGCATTACCCGCACACGCCAGCCCGCCTCGGCGACCTGGTCGGGCAGGTCATGGAAGTTGTTGGGCGTACCCGAAAACCCATGCACAAACAGAATTGCCTTGTCGGTGTTCTCCGGCCCCAGAGTGCGCGGCGCCGCCCCTTCCATAATGCCCGTCTCCGGATCGCGCGGCGTTTTGTCATCATAACGGGTAACGCGCTTATCAAATATGTTGTCCCAGAACATAAGACCTCCTCTTGTAAAAATTTCCCACCATAAACCAGTCCAGAATCAGCGGCAGCCACCAGACAGTGTAGTCCCCACAACATGGATGATTCCAGATTAACATTCGGTGGAACGAATCCGTATAATAAAGATAACGTGAATGGCGTCAGGATTTAACAATACGCCTGCGCGTCTTTTATCCTCTTTGCCGCAAACATCAACTGATTCCGGGAGGAACCCATGGCGATAACCATCATTATTTCCACCGTAGTGTTGTTGCTGTCCGCTGTTGCTGCGCTGGCGGCATATCTCTGGTTTCTCTGGAGCCGCTCCGGCGCCTGTTTCGAGTCTGACGGCCTGCGATTACACTATGTCGAAAAGGGAACAGGCACGCCCGTAATTCTCGTGCATGGCTTTGCCATTACATTGGGCGGGAACTGGTTCTTGCCGCATATTTTCCAGCGATTGGCAAGGGAATATCGCGTTATCGCCTTTGACAATCGCGGGCACGGTCGCAGCACACGCTTCTATAAACCGGAGGACTACGGAACCCGGTTCGTTGAAGACATCATTCGCCTGATGGATCACCTGAACATCGAAAAGGCGCATGTCATCGGGTATTCGCTCGGCGGGTTCATCACGCTGAAACTGATCGAGATGTATCCGGAACGGCTTCTTTCCGCCGCGCCCTGCGGCGCGGGCTGGACGCAGGACCCGGAGAAGGAACTTGTCATTAGCGAAAAGATCGCAACGTCGCTGGAAGGCGGCACCGGATTCCTGCCGCTGTTGGAGTGGCTCGAACCGCCGGGAAAGCCCAAGCGCAAAAGAATGATTGCGGTTATCAATGCGTTCATGTGCTGGTTGTTCGATGTGAAGGCAATGGCGGCCATCATGCGAAGTTTCCACCAGCTGATGGTCTCGGAGGAGGCGCTCCGCGCGAACAAGGTGCCGGCCCTCGCGATAGTCGGCGGCAAAGATCCCTTCTGCAAATTTGCAAAGCAATTGGCGGAGGTAACCTCCAATCTGGAACTGGTGATTGTGCCCAACGGCGACCACGGCACCACGGTGATCAGCGGCAAAACCATCCGCGCACTGCGTAAATTTCTGGAGGAACATACGCCGTCTGACTGAAGAATTGGCGCCGCCGACATTCTTGTAACGAGCTTGCGATTAGACTTAAAATTATGGCTGGGCCGCAGGCCCCTCTGAAGGAGCGCATCAATGAACAAACTGTCTTTTCACCCGCTTTCCTGTGTGGTTGCCTTGTTCCTGTGCGCCGTCGCGGTGGCCGCCGCGCCGCCGGTGCGCCATTGGGAAGAGACGCTTACCCTGCCCGCCTATCCATGGTATGACGATGTGAACCCCGTATTCGAGCAATACGAAGGCTCCATTTACTATCCCTACACGCGGCAGGATCACATCGGCAAGTCGAGCGAATCGCGCACGTACCGGACGCTGTGCCTCGAAAACGAATACCTGCTGGTTACATGCATCCCGGAACTGGGCGGCCGCATCCATTCGGTGTTGGTAAAGGCGACGGGCGAGGAGATGTTCCACCGCAACGACGCCATCAAGCCGGCGCTCATCGCCATGCGCGGCGCATGGATTGGCGGCGGCATCGAGTGGAACCCCGGCCCGCACGGGCACACCGTAACCATCCTGTCGCCGGTGGATGCGCTGGTACGGGAGAATAAAGACCGCTCCATGACATTGGTGGTGGGCAACACGGAGAAGATGTTCCGCACCCGCTGGACGGTGGAATTAACGCTGCATCCGGGCAAGGCCTATCTGGACGAAACCATCCGCATCTATAATCCCACCGACACCATAGCCCCGTATTATTTTTGGAACTGCACGGCCTTCCCGAACCTCGAGGGAACCCGGTTCATCTATCCGATGACATTGGGCACCGACCATCATGGCCGCGAGTTCTTCCGCTGGCCGGTGCATGAGGGACGCGACCTGACATGGCTGAAAAATTACGACACCATGACCTCCGTGTTCGGCTACAAGTGCGAGTTCGATTTCTTCGGCGCTTATGACGTGAACCTGGACAAGGGCATCGTCTCTTACGCGAACCACCACGAACTGCCCGGTAAGAAGGCGTGGACCTGGGGCAAGGACGCCTTCGGCGTGGTCAGCCAGATGGCGCTCTCCGACGCGGGGCCGGTCCATGCGCAGTACATCGAGGTGCAAAGCGGACCGCTGCTCACCCAGTCCGATTACGGCATGTTGCGTCCGGGCCGGGAAATCCGCTGGCGCGAATACTGGTATCCCGTGCATGGACTGGACGACGGATTTGAATACGCCACGCGCGACGCCGCCATACAAACAAAACGCGAGAACAACGTATTAACGCTGCGTATACTCGCAACCGCCGTCCACCGCCGCGCACATTTAATCATCACACAGCATGGCGAATCCCTGCTTAACACAAGAATTGCCCTCGCCCCTGACGCGGCGACAACGGTTGACTTGGAGTATGTGCCCAACGGCCCCGTTGACATCCTGCTGAAAGACCTGCGCGGCGCCGTGTTGCTTCAGTATGTGTCGCCGCTCCGGATTCCGGTTGTCGAGCCGCCGGATTTGTCTGAATATCCCGCGCGGGAAGACGGACGGCCCACCCCGGATGAATTGTATGCCAAGGCGTTTCTGCTGCACAGCCAAACCGATCATGCGGCGGCGCGTAAGGCGTATCTCGCCGCGCTCGAGCAGGACCCGCTGCACGTGAACGCGCTCTGCGGCCTCGCCGCCTTCGCCCTGAAGACCGCAGACTGGAAGATGGCGCAGGCTTGCACGGAAAAGGCGCTGAAACGGGACGACAACTGCGGCGAGGCATGGTATCTGCACGGAGTGGCGGCGCTGCGGCTCGGAGAACTTGAAAATGCAAAACGGGCCGGATACAGGGCGGCGCGCACACTCGACGAGGTCTCGCGCGGTTACCTGCTCGCCGGACGCGCCATGATGCGCATGGGCGACGTTGACGGCGCGGTGTACGCTTTTGAACGCGCCCTTGAAGCGAACCCACGGGACGCGCGCGCGCGCAACAGCCTTTTCGCGGCGGGATTGGCGGGCGGCGCCTTCCATTCCATGTATTCTCTTACGAAAAATGCGGCAACTGAAGAGCCGGCCGATTTCACATTGCGCGCCGTCATTGCGCTCGGACATAAAGACCCGGACGCTTTCGCGCTGGCGTTAAAAGCGGCAGCCGGAGAAAAACATTTTATCGCTCAGGAAGCCGCATGTTTCCTCATGGACCTCGGCATGCACTCGGAAGCGGCGCTTGTGTTGGACATGGCGCTGCACCACGCCGGCGAAAACTTGCTGTCCCGCTGCTACGCCGCATGGTGCCTGCAACAGATTGGGGAAAACGCCGCCGCCCGAGACCACCTTGCCGCGGCGGCGGCCCTTTCCACGGACTATGTGTTGCCGGCCCGAACGGAAATCCTGCCTGTCCTTGAATATGCAACACGGCAGTTTCCAAATACGGCCGCCTTCGCCATGCTTTATGGTCATGCGCTGGCGGCGGCGGGACGCGCGGACGCCGCCGCGGATCAGTGGAAGCGGGCTGCAACGCTGGACGCGAATCTGAGCGTACCGTGGCGGCTCCTCGCCTTCCATGAGTGGAAGACAAAGGACAACATTGAATCCGCCGCAACGTTGCTGGACTATGCTATTGCGGCGCGCCCCGACGACCAGATACTCTACCGCGACAAGGCGCGGCTGCTGGAAAAACTCGGACGGCGCGGCGAAGGCATTGCCCTCATCGAAGCCATGCCGCGCGCCCGCGACGTGCGGTAT
>DSBB01000512.1 GCA_011046175.1 Candidatus Hydrogenedentota bacterium
AGGACAAGTTTTGCAATAAGTTTTTCCGGTTTTTGGGTTGGATGGTCAGTGTTCTCGGGCATGGACCAGAACGGTATGGTGATATCCGTCCACAGGTTTGACGGGTGCGTCAAACGGTAGTTGCCGGTCTCCGTCTCTTTCCAATCTTTCGGTTTGCCTTCTTCTGTTCTATAGGGAGCAACCACTTTGCGCTTGATCTTCACGGCGTCAACATTGAAGCAATACGCCTCCCCTTTTGTGCAGAACCATATATCCTCGGTATTGTTCTTCCAGTTGGTTTTCGCGCCGCGTCCCTTTTCTCGTTCCCACGTTATCCTGTTTCTGACACAGAAATGCCTGTCCAACACAGGGAAAATGAGAGCTGACGTTTTCCAGTCGCTGCAGACATAAATGGATGCGTTTGGTCGCAGCAACGGGATACAAGACGAAATAACGCCGTCAAACCACGTTGCATACTCTTCCGCTTGTTTGGAACGAAACAGATGTCCGTTATAATCCTTGGTAAGGTTATAAGGCGGGTCCATGATCAAAAGGTCAACAAATTCCGAGGGAAGATAATCGCACGCCTCCAGATAATCCTGATTAATTATCCGGTTGACAATGTGCTCTTTATCCGTCGGCCTGCCGAGACGCAGCAATGCTTTTGACAGTTCCGCCCGTTCCGCGTCCGTGCATGTGAGCGTCCGGTTTCGTGGCGCGCGCTTTTTGTTGATGGTGCTTAGAGCCATAATTGCATTAATTATTACCCTGATTCAGGAACAGATACAAGCCTTCCTTGCCGGGGGCGAGAATGTCTTTCCAGCCGTTGCCGTTCACGTCTTCCACCCAGAAATAGATGCCGACGCCGCTGGCCTCGCCGATGGTGCCGAAGTCTATATTATAACGTGTGAACGCGCCTTTGTTGATTTTGTAATAGGAGACGAACAGCGGATCGTCCGCACCCGGGTCCTTGCCGTTGTGGGCGTAGCGGCGTTTGCCGGCGACCAGATCGAGGTTGCCGTCGTTGTCAAGATCAACCAGCTGAATGTCATGAAACTGGGAGCGTTCCATGTCAATGTCATGGCGCGTCCAAGCGCAGTTGCCGTCCCCGTCGCGCCCCTGCTCCATCCAGAACAGGCCGTAATCGTGCCCCATGCCGACGATAAGATCAGCAAGGCCGTCTTCATTGACGTCATGCACAAGGATGGGCACGCTTGCCGAGCCGAAATTAAAGTCATCGTGCCATATCCATCCGTCCAAATTGTTCAGCGGGTCTTCCGGCGCTTCGAGCCAGCCCTGGCTCAGCACAATGTCCATGCGCCCATTACCGTTAATATCCCCGGCGCCCAGGCCATGCCCCTGCGGCTTGTCGGTGACTGCGTGCATCTTGAACGCGCCCGTTCCCTTGCCGTCCGCGCCCGTAACCAGCTTAAAGACGCGCACAGGGTCGCCCGGTGTGTTGGGGATAACTTCCATGATGCCGTCGCCATCCATGTCATAAAAAAAACACCGTTCCACACTGCCCGTGTCGCCCACTTTGTGGGTGGTCCATTCCCCGCTGTTGCCGGGGTTCTCGCGCCAGAACACAGCCTGGTTCCACCAACTGCCGGTAACAATGTCCATGAGCCCGTTACCGTTTACATCCATAGGATAATTGGAAAAATCATCGTAATAAGTGTCCACGTGCCGGATGTCAGCCACCTTATGCGATACCTTGAAATCAGGACCTTCATACCAGTACGCGCCGGAAAAGAGGTCAAGAATCCCGTCGTTGTTCACGTCGAAAATGGACGCCGCCTCGTAGGTGCGCTCGCTGATGTGAACGCGCTCGAAACGCAATGGGGAGGATTCCGCCATGGCCGCCGAAGAAAGAATAATCACTGCCGCCAATACTTTATACATATCTTGCTCCTTGTTTTTATTCCACAATGGTAAACTCAAGCGGCTTCCCGTCGGGATGCGTCAACCGCACCGTGAACGCCCAGCCGCCCAGTATCTGTGTGCTTTGCGCCAGAATAACATTTCTGCCGGTCTGAAGGGTAATATCCGCAACGTTCTGGTCTATGTCGTAGCCGCGGTCTTCATTTATCTGAAACACCTCTTCGCCGTTTATCCAGACGCGAAGCCCGTCATCCGAGCCGATGCGCAGCTGCGCACCGCCGCCCTCCACCACCTCGACCTCCGTATATGCGAAAGCGGTGACATTTTCCGCCGCTCCGATGTGCGCCGTCATGTCGAACAACGCCGCCGCATCGGCGCTTTCCCGTATTTCCCATTCCAATGTTTTCCCCTCGCTCTCGTAGGTATTCTCTACCGACACGTTCGGTTCGCCGACATAGTTTTCTTCAAACCCCTTCTGAAACGACCACGGGAAGGGACCGACCATCCGCCAGCGGTTGATGTAGCCGAGGGCGCGCGCGAAATCCGGGTTCGGCCCCTGGGCGCGCATGGCGTGTATGGCGTGACGCACCGCATCGGCGTTGGTCAGGCGCGGCATGATCCCGTCCATGAGTTTGCGCCCCTCTTCCTCGCGCCCTGCGGCGATGGCATTCTGCGCCACGCCGACCATGGTGCTGATGGGCAGGGTATCCAGATCGCCTTCCGCAAGCATTTCGAGGATCACTTCGAAAGCGTCCGCCACAGGAAAGGCGCGTATCCCTTCGAGGGCGGCCTCGCGAAGTTCTTCAGTCCGGGCATGGCGGTATATGGCGAGGTACGCCTGCCCCGCGCCGTTGCTGTCGCCGCGTTGACGCAGTTTCAGCGCCATGCCGTGGAGATAGCCCAGCACGGCTTCCCGCTCCTCTTCGCCCAGCGCGTCACCGGCAAGCAGACTCTGAAACACGGCGGCGGCCTGGGGCAGGCCGGTCTTTGACAACGCCGCCTGCGCGGCGGCGCGCACCGCCGGGTCGGCATGCTGTGCGTGTTCAGTCAGCGCGTCAAGAAAGAGCGGGTCGCCTTGGTCGCCCAACAAGTGCATCATGCCCGGCAACATGGTCTCATTGATTTCGGGCAACGCCTCCAGAAGCGCAAGATGGGCGGCGCGTCCTGTCATACGCCGGAAAGCCTCCAGCGCGGCGGGTTCGAACATGGCGCCATTTTCATCCTGCACCACGGCAAGGATGTCGGGCATTACATTTGTGTCGCCAAGCCTGCCGAGGCCGACAATGGCGCCGCCCCTGATCAATGGGTGCGGGGCTATGTCCAGTATCTCGCGATACGCCGCCAGCGCCAGTTCCCAATGACCGCCGCGTAAGGCAATGGCGTCCGCCAGACGCAGCCACCCGTCCCACGCATCAAAGGCGTTCTCCTCTGTTGCCGCTGTGCAGATGCGGCGCGCATGAGACAGCAACGCCGGGTCGCCGGTCTTCGCCAATGCGCGCAGCGTCGCCGCCTGTATCGGGGGCGTTCCGGTTTCAAGCAAGGGTTGCAGCAACACCGCCTGATCGCCCAAATTACATGCAAGCAGTGCGCGCAGAATATCCAGCCGGAACGTTTCATTTGTCAGTGGTAAAACAGCGCAGAGAGCCGCCGCCGCTTTTTCCGTTCCCATCATTTCCAAGGATACGCGGGCGTTCTCCCGGAACTCCTCGTCCAGCAATAACGCCGCAACAGACGCAAGGTTGTGATGTTCGTCCGCCACCAACGGCAACAGGTTCAAACCAACCCGTTTCTGTCGCGGCGAAGCGTCCTCCGCAAGCAAGGAAAAGACGACATCGGTGACAACTTCACAGTCGTTGTTCGCGCCCCGCCGGTTGGTTTCATGAATCACGTCTTCCAGTACGCGCAGCGCGGCGAAATAAACCGCGTCACGCTCATCATCAAGCAATGCCGCCATCTTCGCCGCCGCTTCCGCGCCGCGCAAAGGCAACATCTGCCGTGCCCGAGCCTGTCGCGCATCCTCCGCGCTGGTCAAGTCGTCCACCAGCATTTCCGTCGTCGCCGGGACGTGTTGCGCCCACACCGGCGCAGTAACGCAGCCGCATAACGCCACAGCGACAGCAAGAGTGAGATTCGCGATGTTTTGCATGGATGGGTTCCCTTTCCGCCTTCTATATATGCCACGGGGCGCGGTATGCGCGGGTAAGATGCCGGTTTGCCTGCGGGTCGTTGGCAAAACACTCCTTGTCACTGTCCCAGTAGAGTTTGCGGCGCGTTTTCAAAGCGATGCCCGCCAGCAGCGGCGCGGCAGTGGAACGCACGCCCTGCTCAATGTCGGCGGCGGGACGTTTGCGTGTGCGGATGCAGTCGAAAAAGTTGTTGTGATGAGGCGGATGCGCCCAGCTCTTCTCCGGTTCGCCCACATATTCGTCAATGCCCAGCGCGTCAGGACGCACCACAATGGTGCCGCGGTCTACAAACAGAGCGCCTTGCGTGCCGTAGAAGGCGATCCCGTATCCCTTGTTTGCGTGGGTGTTATTGAAACGCTGCTCCCAGGTGACAATGCAGCCGGGATATTCGAGTATGGCTTCAATAGTTTCATAATTGTCCTGACCCACATTCGAGCGGTAACTGCCGCCCAACGCCTGTATGCTGACGGGGCGATCTTGGCCGATGCCCCAATGCACGATGTCCAACAGGTGGATGCCCCAATTGGTAAGTTGTCCGCCCCGCGCATAGTCGTGCCAGCCCATCCAGCCGTTGAAGCGATCCTTTGAAAAAGGCGCGTACGGCGCGGGACCAAGCCACATGTCCCAGTCCAAACCGCGCGGTATCTCGGCGGGTTCGTCGCCGACACTCCAGCCGTTTACGCCCACCCATGCGCTTGCCGTGGTAATTTGTCCAAGCCGTCCGCTGTGAACGATATTCATGGCGCGTTGAAAAATTTCCATGGAACGCTGTTGTGTCCCGAGCTGCACCACCCGCCCGTAGCGGCGCGCCGCTTCCACCATGGCGCGGCCCTCGGCTACCGTGGTGCATGCCGGTTTCTCCACATACACGTCCTTGCCCGCCTGACATCCCATAATCGTGATCAATGGATGCCAGTGATCGGGCGTGGCGATAAGGACGGCGTCTATATCATCGCGGTCAAGAATGCTGCGGAAGTCCTGATAGACATCCACCTTTTTGCCCGTATTGGTTTCGAGCCACTCGCGCACAGGCATGAAACGGCCTATGGCGGCGTCGCATAACGCCACGAGCGCGCACTGTTCGTTTTCCACCAGC
The DNA here is from genome assembly GCA_011046175.1 of Candidatus Hydrogenedentota bacterium. Classification (GTDB taxonomy): domain Bacteria; phylum Hydrogenedentota; class Hydrogenedentia; order Hydrogenedentales; family CAITNO01; genus SLFT01. The sequence continues at coordinate 5,143 of DSBB01000512.1, forward strand.
GCTTCCACATGGCGGCGGCCCATGCCGCCCGTGCCGATGACGGCAAGGTTGATTTTGTCATTGGCGGACACGCGCCGCGCGACGCCCAGGGCAGACGCGCTTCGGCCCGACAACGCCCCAAAGGCGGACACGCCCAACGCAGCGCGCTTGAGGAATTGACGCCTGTTAAATTCCCTTTTTGTTTTGCGTTTCATTAGAGATTTCCCTGTGGTGAATTACATGCAGTACCACTGAATCACGCAAACCTATCGTTCACATTTTTTAATAGCCGTTTCCCGTGTATAATTGCTATTATTAAAATACTATGGTCGTCATTTAGCTGGCAAATGACCCCGTATGAGTAAACAAATCGCTCGCGAATACAAGGGTTATTTGTTTCGGGGACAATACGTCCAATCTGTGGAAATTGTCCCGTCATTTCCGCGGCATTTAGAATTTCTGTAACCACTGCGCGCGCATAGGTTGCCGAATCGCGCGCTATGTAGGCGGCAATGTCACGCAAGTCTTCTCGCGCTTCAGGCGACCATCTTACTGGCGCGTCCACTTTTCAAACTCTTTTTCCACCTCATCGTGGCGTAGTGTACCTTCCTTTTGGGCGCGTTCAATACCTTTTTGTATTTTTTCGATCACATATAAATGGTATTGGACATCCTCTCTTGTGCAATCATCCGGTAGATTGTCAAGAAGTGTCCGAACTTCATCCTTCACAGTACTCATGTCATGTAATCTCCAATTTGTTTGCGAAAAGTATTGATTACGACGATGCCTTTTCCGCAAGTTCTCCGAAGCGATGGACCACGGCCAGCGCCGGATCAAGGGGCGCCTCGGCGTGTTTCGTGCCGGGCGGCGTTTCAATAGCAGGGGTCGGTTTCAGGGTTTTGCCTGCAAATTGCGGCAGCCACTGTTTCTCCGCTTCGAGCATTTCCGCCACCATGTCCCTCGCCTGCTTCAGGGTCAGGCAAGCGCTGGTAAGCGGGTCAAGCGCGGCGGCGGCCACCACCAGTTCCGGGTCGCCGGTCAGCGCCGCTTCAACGGCCAGCCCCTGCGCGGTAACGTTGCTCTGATTGAGCGCCGCCAACTGGGGCGGCAACGCGCCCACGCGCACCGGGTGCAGTCCCATGCGGTCGGCAAAGACAGGCACTTCGGCGCAGCAGCCGTCGGGCAGATTGGTGATATAGCCGTCATTGCGCACGTTGCCTTGGAACTTGAAGGGCCTGCCGGTTTCAAGCGCTTCGAGGATGTACGAGCAATACTCGACGCTGCGCGGCGGTATGGCGGACGGTTCCTCGGCGAGCATGTCCACATCTTCCAGTTTGCTTGCAATCAGGCGGCACCATTTCAAATACGCGCCGGTCTCGCCGCCGAAGGCGGGTTCGTCGCAATAGGTGTTCAGCGCGGCCTTGCTGCTACGGAACCACGGCACATACTCGGAGAGGTGTCCCGTGCTTTCCGTCATGAAATAACCGAAATGGCGCATGACCTCGATGCGCACCTTTTCGTTGATGTAGTATTCCGGCTTCTCGCATAGTTCCTTGAATCGCGGATACAGGTCTTCACCGTTGTGTTCGATCTTCAGGAACCAGCCCATGTGGTTAATGCCTGCGGCCATGTAATCAATTTCCCGCTTCGGCACGCCCACGTATCCCGCGATGAGATCGAGAGTCGTCTGCACGCCGTGGCACAGCCCCACATAGTTGAGTCCCTCGTTCTTGCCCAATGCCCAGCACACCGACGCCATCGGGTTGACGTAGTTCAACAGATACGCTTTCGGGCAGAGCTCGCGCATGTCCCGGGCGATGTCCATCATTACGGGAATGGTGCGCAGCGCGCGAAACAGCCCGCCCGGTCCAAGCGTGTCGCCGATGCACTGGTCCACGCCGTGCTTCATGGGGATTTCGTAGTCCAGGGCGAATGCGTCCACGCCGCCCACTTGCAGCATGACAATAACGTAGTCAGCGTCTTTCAACGCTTCACGCCGGTCGGTGGTGATCATGGCGGTCGCTTCGAGTTTGTTCTCGCTGATGACGCGGGCGGCGAATTTCTTCATGCGCTCCAGTTTCGGCATGGTGCGGCTCATGAAGCGGAATTCGCTGTTGCGCAGCGCGGGCGTCGCCACGATGTCCAGGAACAAGGTTTTGCAAAACACAATGCTGCCTGCGCCAATCATTGCAATCTTCGGCATAATCCAACTCCTCCATTACGTTGTGTAGGCGCGATGCGCCGTTCAGCCTTCGTTGTAAAACACGCACAAACCGTCCTTGCCGGGCGCAACAATGTCCGGGAGACCGTTGCCCGTCAGGTCGGCAAGGGCGAACTGTATGCCCAAGCCCTTGCTCTGACGCAAGGGACCGTACTCAATCACCTGCTTCACAAAATGCTCGCCATTCCATTTGAAATAATAGATGCCATAGGGGTCGTTCGCGCCGGGATCATTGCCGCAATGGGCGCGGTAACGCTTGCCCGTGACCAGTTCGCATTTGCCGTCGCCGTCAATGTCCACCCACGCCATGTCATGATACTGCGAGTTGTCCGGATCAATACAGTGGCTGATCCATTCCCGATTTCCGGCGCTGCCGCGGCGTTGTTCGACCCAGTACAGGCCGTAGTTGTGCCCCGCGCCGACGATGATATCGTTCAGGCCGTTTCCGTTTACATCAACGACCAGAATAGGCACGCCCGCGCTTTCGGGCAACTGGAAATCCTGATGGAATTGCCACGGCTGCTCCAGCGGTTTCTCGGGCGCTTCGAGCCAGCCACGGTTCAACACGATGTCCATGCGCCCCTTGCCCGCAATATCCCCCGCGCCGAGACCGTGTCCCTGAGGTTCGTCATAAACGACATATTCCTTGAACTTGCCCGTGCCCTTGCCCTGTGCGTCCGTGACGAGTTTGAAAATGCGCACCGGCCCGCCCGGCGTATTCGGGATAACTTCGAGCATGCCGTCGCCGTCCATGTCCCAGGCGCGGGTGGTTTCCACATTGCCCACCTCGGCGATGACGTGCTCCTGCCATTGCTCACCGGTCTTGCCGGGATTCTCGCGCCAGCGCAGCGTGTTGCCCCACCAGCCGCCCGTGACAAAGTCCAAGTATCCGTTTCCGTTAATGTCCATGGGGATGCACGAGAAATCGTCGTAATATTCGTCATACGCCGCCACAGGCGCCACCGGATGACGCTTCTTGAAATCCGGCCCTTCATACCACCATGCGCCCGAGACAATGTCCAACACGCCGTTATTGTCCACATCAAAGACAGCCGCCGCTTCGTATCGCTCATCAGCAATCAGCGCTTTCCGAAAACACAAAGGCATCGGGGAACTCCCTGTCCGTTTTGAAAATAGTCCTAAAAAGTTAAACACATAAGCATGTTCAGTGTAGCAAGATGCAAACATGCTTCACAAACCGATATTGATGGTATTCCCGGCAGATTGACAAAATAAGAAGGGGATTTTTCCATAACGTGATTGTTATAATAGGCGTGCGATTCGGAACGCACGGGTGAATATTTGCCCTCCATAAGTCAGGAACACACCAGAGAAAGGGACGCATCTATGAAAACCGCTTCTTTACTTGCAACAGTTATCGTGGCGCTGGCAGCGGCAGGCGCCGCGTATGCCGAGAAACAAACTGTGGCGGACGGTGACGCCGAAACAAAGGCGCTGATGCCGCCGCCGCCGGAGATTATGTTCAAATTGATGGACGAACCGAAATATGAGCCGCTGTTTGAGGATGATTTGTCCAATGCCATATTCGCGGAAGGCGGGTGGGTGGTTGAAGACGGCGTGCTGACCGCGAAAGGCAAGGGCGACATTTGGACAAAGGCGCGTTACGGCAATTTTATTTTGGCGTTGGAGTTCAAATGCGCCGAAAAGACCAACAGCGGCGTGTTCATCCGGTGCGGCGCTTTGGATGAGTGGCTGCACACGTGCATAGAGGTGCAAATACTTCAAAATAACGACGACTATGACAATCCGAAACATCATTGCGGCGGCATATTCGACTGTCTTGAACCTGTCACGCAAATGGTGCGGGAACCCGGCGAATGGAACAAGTATATTATCGTCGCGAAGGATAATATTCTCTGGGTGTTTCTCAACAATGAACTTGTTACCTATATGGACCTTGATAAGTGGACGGAGCCGCACAAGAATCCGGACGGGACGCGCAACAAATTCAAAAACGCCTATAAGGACATGCCTCGCGAAGGGCACATCGGCCTGCAATACCACGGCCAAGATGTCTGGTTCCGAAACATTCGGCTGGAGCCGCTTGATTGAGCGGTAGCACTTAGGCTTGATATTGTCGTCCTGAGCGCCTGAAGACAAACGCGGCGCATCCAAGAGCTGAGTAGTGTCAAAAAATGGGGACAACTTCCGTATGCAGACGCACGCTAAATCCATATATCTGTGCGGGCCCATCATGGACGCTTCCGCCGATGAAAGCAAGCCTTGGCGGCAGCGCGCCAAAGAACGCCTTGCCGGCAGGTTCATCCTGTTGGACCCGATGCGCCGCGATTTCCGTGATCGCGAGATTGACAGCGCCAATGAAATCGTGGAATTTGATTTGCAGGACATACGCAACGCAGACATGCTGCTCGTGAACTACGCAAAGGCGTCCATCGGCACGTCCATGGAAGTGTTCTACGCGGCACACGACATGGGCAAATTTGTAATCGCCTTTTCGCCGTTTGCCTACCAGGATATGTCGCCGTGGATGGTCAGATATTGCACCAAGATACTGCCAGACCTCGACGCCGCGCTGGATTATATTGAGAAACATTTCTAGATTGACAACAAGGGACATGAAACGATGAGTTCTTCGGACAAACCGCTGGTGATTGTGTTAATGGGCAGCGAATCCGATTGGGAAACCATGCAACGTACTCACAAAACGCTTGACGAGTTCGGCGTGCCGCACGTGTGCCGCGTGTTGTCCGCGCATCGCACGCCGGACGGGGTCGCCAAATTTGTGCGGGAAACCGACGCCAACGGCGCGGAGGTGTATATTGCCGGCGCGGGACTTGCCGCAGCGCTCCCCGGCGCCGTGGCCGCGTTGACCACCCGCCCAGTGCTGGGAGTGCCCATCCAGTCGGGGGCGTTGAACGGCCATGATGCGTTGTTGGCCATGGCGCAGATGCCGCCGGGCGTTCCCGTGGGCGCGCTTGCCATTGGCGCGCCCGGAGCGACAAACGCCGCGCTGCTGGCAGTGGCCGTTTTGGCGAACAAATATCCTGAATATGCGGAAAGACTAAAAACGTACAGGGCGTCTCAAGCGGAAAAAATTGCCGCCGTAAAACTCCCCTGCGAAGGCTGAGCCGGAAAGGAATATGGTTATGTTTACAGCGCCCACGGACGCGCAAATCAGCAGAGCATACGAAAACGCCAAAGAGTTGTACGCCGCTTACGATGTGGATACCGAACAGGCCGTAAAAAGACTCGCGGACATACCCATCTCCCTGCATTGCTGGCAGGGTGACGATGTGGGCGGTTTCGAGAATTTTGACGCGGCCGGCGGCGGCGGCATTCAGGCTACCGGCAACTATCCGGGAAAGGCATTCACTCCGGAGCAGCTGCGACAGGATGCGGCGCTGGCGTTTGACCTGATTCCGGGCAGGCACCGGTTCAACCTGCACGCCATGTACGCCGAAACAAGCGGCGCAAAAGTGGACCGCGACGCGCTTGCGCCGGAACATTTCCAGAACTGGGTCGCATGGGCGCGGGAACGCGGCGTGGGTATTGATTTCAATCCCACCTGCTTTGCACACCCCAGGGCGGACGACGGTTTCACCCTGTCCCATTATGATGCGGGCGTAAGGAAATTCTGGATAAACCATTGTATCGTGTCGCGAAAAATCGCCGAGTCCATCGGGGCGCAACTGGGCGCGCCTTGTGTTACCAACCTGTGGATACCGGACGGCTATAAGGATGCGCCTGTTGATCGCAACAAGTCCCGCGAACTGCTGCGTGAATCGCTGGATATCGTATATGCGGAACGCAGTGATCCCGCGCACAATCTGGACGCCGTCGAAAGCAAATTGTTCGGAATAGGATCGGAAAGCTGCGTTATCGGTTCCCATGAATTTTACATGGGGTATTCCATCAGCAGGAACTTGTTGTTGTGTCTTGATGCGGGACATTTCCATCCGACGGAAGTCATTTCTGACAAAATAAGTTCCGTATTGCTGTTCCTTGATGAAATCCTGTTGCATGTCAGCCGAGGCGTACGCTGGGACAGCGACCATGTGATTGTTTTGAGCGACGAAATACGCGCCATCGCCGAAGAGATTATCCGCAACAACTTTGAAAACCGCGTACATATCGGCCTTGATTTCTTTGACGCGAGCATCAACCGCATTGCCGCATGGGTCATCGGTACGCGCGTCATGATCAAGGCGCTGCTGATTGCCCTCCTTGAACCCACAGAAACGCTGCGTCAGTTCGAAAGGGAGCAGAACTTCACCGCCCGGCTCGCGCTGCTCGAGGAACTCAAAACCCTGCCTTTCGGCGCGGTGTGGGACTACTACTGCCTGCAACAAGGCGTTCCCCCGGCGGGCGCGTGGATGGAGGAGGTCGCAAAATATGAAAAGGAGGTGTTGTCCCGCCGCTGAAGCAACGCTGAAAGCAAAACAGACCGCCATACGCTCAACAAGTATGTCCCACATGTCCTACTTATCCTACTCATCCTACTACTAACCCAGGAAGAGCCTTTCTCCCATGAATAAACCCACCATTCCCGGCGTCACCCTGAAACCCAAAGAGGAGCGCCGAATTATCCGGGGGCACGCCTGGGTCTATCGCAATGAAGTTGCCGCAATGCCCGAATTGGGCGACGGCGACGTTGTGGATGTGTTTGCGTCCAACCGGCGTTTTGTCGGCAGAGGATTCTACCAGCAGGCCGGCGGCATTGCCGTGCGAATACTCACAAACCATCAAAATGATATTGATGGCGTTTTTTTTCACGAAACCTTGACCAACGCCCTTTGCCTACGGGAGAAACTGTTTCCCGGTTCAAGGGTGTATCGCTGGATGCACGGCGAAAGCGACATGCTGCCGGGGCTGGTCGTTGACCGGTATGACACTGTGGCCGTTGCGCATTCGGACTGTGCCTTCTATCAGCGTTGCGGGGAGATGCTGCTGGAGACGCTGCTTTCTTTTGCCGGCGTGGAATCGGTTCTGTTTCGCTGTCAAGGCGGAAAACAATGGGCGGGTAAACAAGCGGAATCGCTGGAAATCAGGATTAACGATATTCGCGTCGCCCTTTCTTTTGATGATTCGCAGAAGACGGGATTGTTTCTGGACCAGCGCTGCAACTGGCCGCTGGTGCGCGCGTTCGCATCGGGAGCGGCGATGTTGGACGGCTACTGTTATCACGGGTTGTGGGGTCTACATGCGGCGCAGGCGGGTGCGGCAACGGTAATTGGCGTGGACACGTCAGCGGACGCCATCAACCACGCCCGCACCAATGCCGCGCTTAACGGCGCGGCGCAATGCGCCTTCGAGCAGGGAGATGTGGAAACAGCGCTCCAATCCGGCGACCGCTGGGATGTCATCGTGCTTGACCCGCCCGCCTTTGCCAAGAATCGCTCGCAAAGCAGGAAGGCGGCGGCGCGCTATGAAGGCATCAATGGCCTCGCCATGAACGCCCTGAATCCGGGGGGTGTTCTGGTGTCATGCTCGTGTTCCCATTTTATTTCCAATGAAGCGTTTCTGGAAATCCTGAAACGCGCCGCGCGCCGCGCCGGGAAACAGGCGCAGTTGATTGAAATGCGCGGCGCCGCGCCCGACCACCCTGTGTTGTTGTCCATGCCCGAGACGGCGTATCTTAAATGCGCCGTGCTTTGCGTCGGATAGACAACGTCAGGGGAGTTTATGCGCGGACTTTTCTTCCTCTTCCATCGGTTCGCTTTCTGATGCGGCGGTTAACCGTACTTCAAGAGGCGCAATGGCGTCGAGATGTATGTCGCGCTGCGGGAATGCAATGCTGATATTTGCTTCCCGGAACAACTTGTCTATACGGTGCCTGATATCGCTCATGACGACGCGGGCGTCCATATTTGGACCTATCTCCACCCAGAAGTACGCAGTAAATTGCAGCGCGTTATCCCCGAATTCCTCGAAGAAAACTTTCGGTTCCGGATCATCCAGCACCTGACCGTGCTCTGTGACCGCGCGCATCATCAATCGCGACACGTCGCGTGTGGGCGACCCGTATGCGACGCCAACCGAAATCTGAACCCGGACTTTCTTGTCGGACAGCGTCCAGTTGATTACGTTGTTCTCCAAAAACTTGCTGTTGGGTATGAGCACGTCCACGCCGGAGAACAAGCGCAACCGCGAGGCCCGCGCGCCGATATTGCTGATAATGCCTATTTTTCCCTCAATCTCCACCCAATCGCCGAGGCGGATGGGTTGCTCGCCCATGAGAATTAAACCGCACAGAAAGTTATTGATAAGGTTTTGGGCGCCGAAACCAATGCCCAGCGCAATGGCGCCGCCCAAAAACGTAAATATGGTGAGGGGTATGTTCACGTAATTCAGCGCAAAATAGACAACAAACAGAAAGAGTATATAGGTGGTGAGTTTTTCAATAATGAGCACTACGTTGGAACGCAACTTCAGTTTTTCTTCGACATATCTGCTCACGAAACGTGTTGTCAAACGCGCCAAAACAAGCCCGCCCACAAGAATAATAAGCATATAGAAAATCTTGCGTCCCGTAATGGATTCGCCGCCGATTTCAGTCAACTCGCGGTCAAACCCGGACACAACGATGTTGAAATAGCGCGCGGCGACGCCAGTGAACCGTTCCAGCCAGTTCCGTTCCATCTGTCGGGCGCGCACCTCCTCCAAAATGCGCTCTGCCAAGTTGATGATTTGCGCCATACGCATTTGAATTCGTATGCGTTCCATCTCGCGTTCCCGCAGTATGGCCAGTTGTTGTTCCACGATATTTTTGTCGCCATCTTCCGCGGACCACTGCGCAAGACGCGTCTCGAGGACGGTTATTTGGCTGCGCAGGCTCATGGCGCGCCGGTCGCCCGCGTTGCGTTCTTTAGCGAATACGTCAAGTCTTTCACGCAACTGCGCCGCCAATACCTTCCAGTCGGGGCGCTCGGCTGCAAGCGACGGATTCGCCACCGTAAACCGCAACTGCCACAAATCAATTACATCGTTTTCGTATTCCTGCAACGACTCGATAATGGCCAGTTGTATGCGCGCCGCCTCCATGCGTCTGCGGCACAAGTCCAGCTCGTCCCGGGCGCGCTGCTGCGCGTCCGATTCCGTGGCGCGTTCCAATGCGCGTTCGGCTTGGGTTGTGCGTGTTCGCTGCCGTTCTATTGCGTCCCTGGCTTTTTGTCCTTCATCGGACAACGCTTCCACAGTCGCTTTTTGCCGTTCGATTATGCCGTCCAGCTCTTCTTGGCGAAACAACGTGACTATCCGCGCGCGCGCCACACGCTCCTGCGCCAGGGCGAGATGCTTGTCCAGAAGCGCCTTATACGTTTCCGTACGTTTAAGCTCCATCTTGGCCGCTTCATATTCCGCTTCGCTGGCCTGTACCAGCGTCTTTGCTGTTTCGACCTCGTATAAGATGCGCGGGCGATCAGCCTGCGACGCATTGCGCAACTGTTCACTTATCTTGTTTAGAGCGGTTTTGGCGGCGGCGATGTCGGCTTTTTCCATCGAGGCCAACTCGCGCAATGCGCGCAGTGACAGCAATTCCGCCTCAACATCCATTTGTTTCACGGCGACCTGGTCAAGCAGGCCATCAAGGAACGCCATGTTGTAAGGAGGCTCCTCCTGAATAATCAACACTTCTTCCCGTTCCGCGTCAAAGGTGGCCTGTTGTTTCTCCAGTTCCAGAAAATCCCGCAAAGCGTTTCGATGCCGCTGATATGCGGCCATTTGCTTCCTGTATGCGGCGGTGCGCGCTTGGATGGTTTCCAGCGGAATGGCGCGCGCCTCGGCGTTGCCCGCGTCCTCCAATATCAAATTCTTGGCGATAAGCGTTTCGACCTCCGCAATTCGCGATTCGAGATCAAGCAGCATTGTTTCATCGAGCGCGCCAACCGTTGCGTCCTCCCCGTTGGCGGCCGTTTGAGAATCTTCTGTCGCATTTGCCGCTTCCGCAGGCTCGGATTGCGCAAGGGCAATACACGGCGAAACCGCCATAAATATAACTGTCAGCGTCCACAAGCCGCGATAATTATGGATTTTGAGGCGAAAGAAATCACCGTGTATCATAGATTGATTGTACTCCTCTGGTTGTTTTACTGGTGCGAGTGTAACAATTCCCCTTGGCAAACCGCAAAAGCGCGGTTTTTTATGCAGATTCCGCCGGCGCATCAAAGAGAACCAGCGATTCCGCTATTACACCCTGAAGCTGGCTCCACGGGTATAAGATAAGGGGTTTTGCTGAGAGGTAAATCATTGGAGCAAATTCGCATTCAAAAAATTCTTGACTTTCCGCGCGCAATCTGATATAATATAGTATATCAGAC
>DSBB01000319.1 GCA_011046175.1 Candidatus Hydrogenedentota bacterium
GGCAGAATTGTCTTTGCCGCGGCGCAGCTTTGATAAACCCGCAATACGCACAGCGGCGCCAGGGCCATCACCGCGACGAACGCGAAGAACAGGACGGCTGTACGCCACCGCGCAGCCCGCCCTTTCAAGACGTCAGCCGCGCGCGGTGTCGCGGCAATTCGCGGTATTGCCGCCGTCGCGGCATTATGCAGCAGGAATCCGACTATCCAGAAGGGAACAAAGGACAGATGAAATGCGTGGCGAAACTCGCACTGAAGACCCGTGTATCCAAAGACGTACACCGCAAAAATAAACAATCCGAGACCGGCAGTCATAGTGCGCATGCCAATCATGAGCAGCGCCAACGCCCCAAGCAACAGCCCGAACCGCTGCATGAACGCGGCAAACGCGATATGACACTGCTCCAAGAGCCGCAGATGGGACGGCAACAACATAAACCAGGGCGTGTGGGCGTCCGCGTATCTGACAGCGCGAAACACGGACGCATAGCCGCGGGTCAGAATGTCCGCCGGAAAATGGAGCGCCATGTCCATCAACCACTGGCGTCCCGCAGCCTCCGCGCCGGGGCTGTTGTATTCGAAATGCGCGTCCGGGGCGTCGTTCACGCGCCGGTAATACGCGTTCAGCATGGCAAACACATAATTGTCATGTCCCGACGCCAGCGGCTGATAGGAAGCGGGCGCAATGCCCAGATTGGCCATCCGTTTCATTGAGTACCCCTGCACAAGGGGATGGTACGGCTGCGCGCCACCTTCCATGCGCCCGAGCATGGGCCATGCCGCGCCAAACATACAAGTAGCAAACAAGACAAACCCGGCGAAACGCCGCCGGCGCGAACCGCGCGCGCCGCGGTAGAGCGCCAAGGCGACGATGAAAATCGCAGGCGGAATAAAAATGATGACGTCCTGCCGAAAACCCACGCCCACGCCGATGACGAGGCCGAGCGACACCGCGTACCGGGTCGCGCGGTTTACGGACGGTTTGTTTTTGATCAGCGCCGCCAGCAGCAGAATGGCAGAAAGAATAAAGGGCGCCTTGCCGAAATCGCGCAAATGGGGCAGCATGGTCAGCATGGACGGCGACAACGCAAAGGCCATCGTCAGCGCGACGCTTGGCAACCGCCCCATGCCCAGTCGGAACAAGCCGTACGCGGCGGCGGCGCACCATCCCAGCATCAACGCCGCCATCAGTTCGAGAGAAGTCCAGGACATGCCGAATAAACGCCAGAACGCGGCGACCGTGTACAGCAGATACCGGTGATAGGCCGCAACGGTGGACTCCACAGCGGGTATGTCATCCGGCAACGCCCCGGGGTCAAGCGTCTCCGTTTCATTTCTCAGGAACGCGCGCAGTTCCGGCGACACGCTGACATCCGGCTGATAAAACCCCCGGCCCGCAACCAGCATCACAGCAGGCCCGTACAAGAGCTCCGTGCCCAGTATGGGTGAATGTCCCGTGTTGAGCGACGCCAGATAGGCGCGGCCCGCCGTTGCGGCGACAACCGCCAGCAGCACAATGACAAGCGCCTCGACAGCGCCCCGTTGAAACGCGCTTGGAAGACGGCGCGGCGTCATGACTGTCCCACGCCCGCAAGTTGACGTATGACTTTTTCAAAAGCGGCGAGAACGATTTCGCGGCCCCATTCCGTTATGTGGCATCGGTCGCTTAACAAGGTTTCCCCGGGAACGCCGTGCGGTTCGGCGTCCATGATCAGATTTTCGCCGTCAACCAGCGGCAGGTTGTGCTTCGCCGCGATTTCCCGTATGACGCCGTTTTCAACATCCGACGCTTGATGCCGTTTGGAACGCGACAAAATATCGCGGGCAAGCCGCATTCCCTCCTCATAATTGCCCGAATCATACAGTTGCCGTATTTGTTCCTTTTCTGCGGCAAAAGATTGCGCCAGGTCCGGTTCCCAGAAATTGCTCGCGACCGTGCTGATAACCACCGGCACGTCATGGCCGGTGAATTGTGTAACAATAGCGTCGAGATTCTCTTTGTAACGGTTCATGCGTTCGGCAATCTCTTCGCTTGTAAAGTCATGAGCGCCCGCCGCCCCGTAATCCACCTCCGAAGGCAATTCGGAAAAATGGGCATGGCCGGCGCGCCACGCCAGATCGAACAGCGCCCACACGTCACGGGCCAGACGCAGCATTGCCAGTGAATACGCCACCTTTTGCGCTGGGAGCCGCTCGAGGTTTGTAATGGCCTGATGTTTGAGCTCTTCGAATTCGTTGTGACCCGCGTACAGAAGCGCCAGGTCCGGTTCATATTCCAGTATCTCAGGAACCATGATGCGCAGACGGTGCGTGCCGTAAGCCAGCCCTCCCAGATTTATGATTTCAAACCGGCGGGTTTCCCCCGGCGTACTTGAAAGCCTTTTGGCCATGTCGCGCAGCGGCGCGTTCATATAATTTACGTTTGAACCGCCCAGTATGAATATGCGATATGTGCCGGCAGGTTTGGGCATGGTAAACGTCTGCATCTGAAAGGAGGCCAGCTTTTCCGGACGGGTTATCATGGTGTTGCGCGCGATGCCCGCGGGCACAAACACGCGGCTGTCCGCGTTGAATCCCCATCCATAATCCAGCGTCAGCGGCGGACGCCACAGTTCCAACAGGCGGGCGCAGCCTTCACAACTGCCCAGCAGCAAAAACGCCGGCAATAGTGAATAAAGAATCGTTTTCCTTCTGGAAAATGTAATAGCGCCGGGTTTCTTTTTCGGTTCCTGCGGCATCGGCATGACATCCTGTGTAAATGGTTGACGGCAATAGAGTACGCAAAGCGCGGAAGACAACGCAAGGACGCGGGCAAATTAAAAAAAACAAGCGCCCTTGCACTGCGTGACGCACTGCAAAGGCGCGTGAATTATGATGTTGACAATCAGGAGGTCTTGGGAATGCCGTACACTTCAATTTCAACGTAATGGTTGAAATCGTCGGCGGTGTTGCCGTTGCTGTACAAACGCACATACCGTCCGGATACGCCGTTTGCGTCTATCAGCCGGCCCTTGTAACTTTCAATGTACTCCTTATCTTCGCCGACGCCCAGCCCCGAGGAGTTGTCGTGGTCGTTGTTGTACACCGTCTCGACCTCTTCATTGAATTCGGGGTCGTTGGAGACCTGCGCCACGATGTCAAAGTACACGCGGTTGCCCTCATGAAAATGCCACACAAGAATGGCGTAAATATCGTGTTCCTTCTCAAGGTCAACCTGAACCCACTGCACGCCCGCGGGGATTTCCACCAGGCTGGTCCGGGCATAATGCTTGTCACCGTCGGTGATTTGCTTCAGTTCGCCATGCACCGGCGGGGCGCTGCCCGCAACGGTTTTGCCCAAAGCGGCGTTCACGGCGCCCTTGGGCGCCATAAACGGCGGGCGGTCGCGGAAATCCTGGGGCTCGAGGTTCGGTCCCCAGTAATCAAGGGGCGTGCCGCCGAAAAACGGCTCCGGGAGCTCGATTTCTATGGCCGCCAAATCGCCCTCGGCGGCATCTTCGCCAACAGCCCTCGGGATAAGCGTCATCATCACTGCCACTGTCAGCGCAAACGCGCCAAACCATACTGCACTTCTTTTCATCGGATACTCCTTTATTTGCCTTTTCTGGTTAATGTGTTAATTGCGCCGCCTGAACCGGCGGTTTGGCCGCTCCCGACGCGATTGCGTCCCGGGCGCTGTATTATACCAAATTAGACAGCGCAACGTTAAATACCGTTTCATCATAGGACAAGACGACGGCGGGCGCGTTATATTCACGCTTCTCCGGGCACGGCCAGTTGCGGGCGTTCCCTCCACGCGCCGCGGGTGAAATCGGGAATGTCCACCACGGCGCTGCGGTTGGCAACGCTCTGCTCGCTGACCCCCGCAATGGCGCTCCACGCCGCCGCATCATAAACATCCATGTCCAACGGCGCGCCGGCCCGAAGGCAGTGTATCAGGCGCAGGTCTTCCAGAAAGTCCATGCCGCCGTGCCCGGCGGAAGCGGCGTCCGCGCCGTGGTCTTTCCAGAGCGTCGGCTCATAGTGCGCGGCGTAGTTTTCAAGCGGTTCCCAGTCATGACCGGGACTCTTCCCTTCGATGAAAACGCGGTCCGGATAACCGCAGGCGATCCCGGCGGTTCCCTGCACCATGTTGATGCGACTGTACGGCCGCGGATTATTGCAGTTATACACAATTGTAATAGTGCGTCCCCGTTCCGTATGCACCAGCGTGGTGTTCACGTCGCCGGAAAGATACGTCACGGCGCGGCGCGGATCGCTTTCAGGGAAATGCTCCCTGGCGTACAGGTTGACGCCGCGCGCGGCGCTGCTCATGGACACCAGGTGCGTCAGCCTGTCGCCCCGGTTGATGTCCATGCACTGCGCAACGGGACCAAGACCGTGGGTGGTGTACAGGCTGCCGTTTCTTTTTTGTATATGCGCGCCGAACCATTCCCGCCCGGGCGCAACACCCGTGAAAAGGGCGCGCAAGTCATGGAGATAACCGCATTCGCCGTGAATGATTTCGCCCAACACCCCCTGGCGCGCCATGTTCAAAATGATCATTTCCGCGCGTCCGTAGCAGCAGTTCTCCATCATAACGCAATGTTTGCGGTGTCTTTCCGCTGTTTCCACAAGCTGCCAACATTCTTCAATGGTGACGCAGGCGGGCACTTCGGTGGCGGCATGTTTTCCCGTTTCCATGGCGGCCACGCACACCGGCGCATGCCATTCCCAAGGCGTGGCGGTGTACACAATATCAAGTTCCATTTCTTCGCACATTCGCAGGAAATCGTGGTCGCCCCGCGCATACCCCGCCGGACAGGGTTGGCCGGCCTCCCGCACGATAGTTTGCGCGCGTATGACCCGGTCTTCGATTATATCGCATACCGCCTTAATCTCCACCCCTTCAATGCGCGCAAGATTGCGCACATGGCTTGTGCCCTGGTTGCCGACGCCGACAAATCCGATGCGCACCTTTTCCAGCGGCGGCGCGGCGAACAGCGCATGGGGCGGCCCCGTCCCTTCCTGTGTCGCCGCCCATGCGCCCGGCAGCGAGACCCCCGCGGCAACGCCTATTTTTACAAAGTCGCGGCGGCTGATTCTTGATGCGCCGGGGTGGTCTGTATTTTCCGGTGCGGCAGGCATGGCAATATCCTTTCTTGCGCTGTGTCTCGGACCAACGCCACGATTCAGGGAACGGACGCAACCGCATCTGTCTGCCCGGACGGAATCATGACGTGTTTACGGCTGCGCTGCAAAAACGGCCTGATGTATGGCATTACGTCAGGCCGTTTATTGTTCAAGTCAAACGATGTCAGGGTCTGTCTGGATTTGGCGTGGGATACTTGTTGTCCGGCACCACGCGCACCGGCGTGGTAAACAGGAAATCCGCGCCCGGGGCGGAACCCTCGAACCGCAACTGCCCATAGAAGCCGCGCCATCCTGTCTGCGGGATTTCCGCCTCCATGATCCAGCCTTCTTCCACCGGGTCATAGGGCAGCCACTGATAAGTCCAGAAAGGCGGTTGCGAAGACTCGAGGCGGAAATCGCGGTTTTCAGGCGCAAACGCCGTCCACACCTTCAGCGCGCCCGCCCTCGGCAATGTGTCCGCCGTAACCTTGGTGCGCGCATAGGTTACGGTCCGGCCGTCCACGATTTCCGACCGGTTGGGCAGATACTCCCAGCTGTAAGAGGGCAATACAACCTCTTCCGTGGCGGTGCGGCTCATATTCTTGACGTGGGCGCGGTAGAACGCCAGAATGGTTTCAAGCGTATCCATGTCCACCATAATGCCGCTGGAGAGGCTGTGGTCCGTGTTGGCGGCGTAATGCAGGTAATTGGGGCCGGACATGTCGTTAAAATAGAATTTGGACGAGTCGGGCAGGAAGAACTGGTCGCCCGTCGAATTGGCGATTAGTTTCGGCAGCGTCAACATGTCCCGATAGGTGTACGGATCAACAATCTTTAACAAAGACTGTCCGCCCGCCGTGTCAAAACGGTCAAATATCTCGAGGCGAACATAATCGCTCAACGCGGTGGAATACCCCCGGAAAATTCCGTTCAGGTCATCGTTATACGGATACCCTTGATACGCTTTGTAGTGATGCTCCAACTGCGCCGGCATATTCAACACGTCAATGACCATCGGGATAATGGCCGACACGCGGGATTCCCTGTCGGCGGCGGCCGCTTCCGCGGTTTCCGCCACTGCCGTCAGCCAAGTAGTCCAGCCGCGTTTCGAGGCGCCCGCCACGACAAAGTTGTCAATAACCCGGACACGTCCCGGTTTTGACGCCATGAAGTCCTGCACGGTGTCCAGGGCGCGCACGGCGGCGCGGGTCATGGGCAGCAGGGCCGGCCAAGTAAGCTCTGGCTCACCCGCTTCATAGCTGTTCATGTATTTGTCGTAACTGTACGCGATGATGGCGTCTTCAGAGCGCGAGCGGCGCTCGTCAGTAAAATGCAACGGCTGATTGGGCACGGCGGCCAGCAACGCCACAACAGACTGGCTCGCCTTGGCCATTTCCGCAAGAACCGTCACCTCGGTGCCGCTGATGCCGGAGCCGATGCGACCGCCCGACACAAGAAGCATGGCGGTGTTTTCCCGCACATTGTTCGGTTCAATAACCGCCAGTTGATGCTCCCATACCGTCTCATACACGTCATTGGCGCTTCGCCACGCGCCGGAAGTCATATTCAGGACATACGCCGCCGCCTCTTGTTCATAAAGGTTGAAGGTGGCTTCCATCGAATACTCGTAATGCGGATCGCACGCGTACACATACCGGCGAATGACGTCCGCTTCGGGAACCACAAGATCAGAGTAGGCGTTTACCGTAATGGAAACGTCGCTTACGGCCTCGTAGTTTATGTTGCCGATAATCACAATGACTCTGTTGACGCATTGCTCATCGTCCCGCGGATTGGCCGGCAGCCGCCGAACGGTTACCGTGTCGTTTATCCCGTCTCCGTCGGTGTCGGCGACGGCATAATCGCGGTAGACGCCCGCTTCATCCGAAATCTCGACGCCGGCGCTCCCCTCTTTGTAAACCGCAACGGATATGCCGTAGCCATCGTCATCCACCTTCCAATCGGCGGCGTTGAAAGCAAGCGTCAGTTCGTTGGTCAACGAATGGGTTTCAATCACAACGGCGCGCCCGCTCAGGGGCATCACATCCTCCAGCGCGCTGTAATCCTCGGGCAGCAACGCAAAGGCGTCCGTGGGCGCGTCAATCCGGACATGAACCGTTCCCGCTTCCGAAAAACGATCTTCATTAAAACTGAAGGGAGGCCGCAAAACGTCGTCGGGACGCAGCAGCGCCTCGCCGCTGTTGATGTAGGCGCGGTCTTTCAGATATTTCCAGTAAAAATCGCGCAGGTTCGTGGATTCGGGATCGGTGACGTTTTCCTGCTCGTCAATAGCCTCGGTAACGCCTTCATCCATCACCGTATACATGCCCACCAGCGCCTCCGCGAAACCCACCGGGTAAACGGCGTCCTCAAGATATTCGTCTATCTCATCCGCTATCGCTTCAATGGTGCCGATAAGCAGCGCCATCGGCTCCTCGAAATCGCCGTCGTTGTGAAGATAGCAGAAAAAGTCCTGGCCCGAAAGATTATACGCGGGCACGGTCGCGCTGTACGGGAAGAAAAGCGGCGAACACAGCATGGCGTATTCATTTTCGCCAAAGCCGCGACCCAGCTTTTTAAGTTCATTATCCTCATCCCCAAGCTCGAAATCGAGGTCTTCGGCGTCAATTTCAGTGCTCGTGATAAAGTCTTCCACACGCTGCGCCAAGTATATGGGACCGCCTTCCAACAACGCTTCCATGAAATCCACGGCTCTCACCCTGCCGCCGGGCGTCCTGTCGGCGGGCACGGGAAGATTGAGCGGGCCGCCGCCCCGAGTAGTGATGGCGGGAATGCTGTAGCCCGCGTACGTGCTTTTCGTAATGGCTTCCGTCACCGTCATAACCGCGGACAGCCGTTGTTTTATGTCAAGAGCGTCGGGATTGGACGCGGCAAGCCGGGCGTTGCGCATGCTGATGGCAAGCAGCTGCGCCGGGTCCACCACGATATGACCGAAGAAATAATCGTAATAGTAAACATCCGCCACATCCTCGATGTTGCTGTCATATTTTGGGTACATGTCATACATAACGAGGTTGTGGTACAGCTCCCCGTTGACATTGGTCTCCACGACCAGTGTCGGCGCCCGCATCTCCGCTTCGGCGAGCAGATTGTGTACGGCCTGCGCCACCCCCAGCACCATCAGCCCGGCGTCCTTCAATTCGTCGGTCGTAAAATCACGCCGCTGAAAGGTGGTTTCGTCGGCAATATCGCCATAATGCACCGCGGCGATTTCCTCGATTGTCGTGCGCGTCATAATGATTTTCCAGTAGTCCGCCCAGTTGTCATCCGCGTCAAGCCGCTGTTGATACAATTGCTCCAGCGCCCGGGAATCCTCGGACACCGTTTCCGGGCGCATTGCCACCACATACCGCGCCTTGGGCGGCATGCGCAGCACGGAGGCCACAAACCGGTTGTTTTCAACCTTGCCCGGTATCGGTATTGACCGCCCGTCAGTCAAGCGCGCAAGAATAAAGAGCGCGGCGGGATCAAGCACAGGCACGGGCAGCCGCTCGAGAAGCGGCATGGAAAGTTTGGTGGGAATGGCCTGCTCCCATGCGTCGTAAACATAAACGTCCGGCGTGTCCACACTGCGCGTAATGGTATAGGTCTCAGACATCAGAACAATCTGCTCGAAAGCGTCCGGCGCAAGCGGCGTGGTGTCTTTGGTTATGCCGAACATGCCCGGATTCTCCAATGCCGCCGGAACCGTAATGGAAACGCCTTCCGCGCTCACCGTGTTCGTCTCCGGGTCGGTCGGCTCGAGATTGCCCACCCGAAGCACGGTAATGTAATCCTCCTTGCGCGCGGAAAACTCGCCACGCCCCGTAATAACCGTTAATTTAACCGGATAAGTGCCGGGAACCTTATACTCATGAGTCGGGTTGGGCGTTTGTGATTTCGCGCCGTCGCCGAATTCCCATTGATAAGCGCGTATCACGGCTGCCCCCGGATCAGTCATGTCGCGAAAACGAACCGTCAAGGGCGCCGTGCCGCGCACGGGCGTCGCTTCAAACTGAGGCGTTGGCTCCACAACCGTCGGCGGTTTCGGACATCCGGTTAACATCAACCCCGCCATTACCAGCGCGAGCATGGTCGCTGAAAAATACACCTTAGGCATGTTGGTAAGCCTTTCCTAATCGTCAGGTACCCAACTACACACTTCGCCACGCATGATAAACTCGCGCGGCCAAGACTGTCAATGATACTTAGTTTGCGATATTTTATGCAATAAAGTCAAGTGTTTACCCTTCGCCCGTCCATTCGCGCCGGGCGAAGAGACAACCGTATAGTATTATATCCCATTCGGATGAAGAAAAAACAGGACGTTAAAAAACACTCGCAGGCCGGAACAATAATCGTCGTCGCCTTCACACCGCCTCGCACCGGAAATATCTTATTGGCCAGAATACTCGAACAAAAACAAACGTTGGATATCGGCGCGGAGAAAAACGGAAGACTGTTACCGCCGCACCGGATGCCTTGCGGTTGTATTCATAAACGTGCATTTACCGCTGCAACATGGTATCATGTTGGCGCTGTAGAGCAGTAGACTGCTGAATGAATAATAAAATGGGGGCGTCTTCAGCGGTGGACGGCATTGACATGCGTGCAGTCCGCAAAGCAATGCAAAGGCAGGACAGAGTGAAGCAAAGATTCGGCATGATAGTTGCATATCCCTGGGCGCGCGGGAGAAGACCATTTCAAAAAGGGACTTCTATTGTGGTGACGGGCATGCGTGCAATGTCATGCGCCTTGGTGTTGGTAACCGGCGTTTTATTTTCCCTTCTCCATGCTTCTTACGCTTTTTCCGATGACGCTGATCCGCGGGACCGGTTGTACGTTTTCAAGAGTGATGTAAGCTATCCGCCTTTTGAATACGTGGAAAACGGACGGTTGACGGGATTTAACGTCGAGTTGTTTGAAACCATTGCCCAGATCATGGAATTGAATGTGCGTTTGGACTGGGGCGTGTGGGCAAACATACGGGCGGAACTTGACGCCGGGCGGATAGACGGATTAACGGGCATGTTTTTCTCTGAAGAACGCAGTCGTTTTGCCGACTTCAGCATGCCCCATACGACAGTGTCCCACGCATTGTTTCTTCGCGAGGGCAATGCCGTAAAAGACCTCGATGACTTGCGGCTTTTGCGACTGGCCGTGCAGGACGGCGATATCACCCATGATTTTTTGACGGCGTCCGATTACACCGGCGCGCTTGTGACGACGCCGACAGCGGAGGCTGCGCTCCGTCAGGTGGCGGCCGGGAACTGTGACGCGGCCCTGCTGCAGCGTGTTCAAGGGCTGCTGTTGCTGAAAAAATTGAACCTGCAGGGCATTGTTGAAGCAAGGGCGGATTTTATGCCCCATCAACAATACTGTTTTGCGGTGGCAAAGGGCAACGACTGGCTGCTGGCGCGTATTGACGAAGGGCTTCGCATCCTCAAGGCGAACGGGCAATATGACGAGATTCGCCATCGGTGGCTGGGCGTTTACGACGAACCGGCGGCGGACCGATTTCTGTTCCATCTTCAAGTGGGACTGCTCGTTGCCGCGGCGTTACTGCTCGTAATCTTTGCGTGGGCGCAATTGCTGCGACGGGAAGTGCGCCGCCGCACGGCGGCCCTCGAGAAAAGCGAGAAGCGGTATCGCTCGCTTGTGGAAAAACTGCCTGACGGCATCGTGGTGCTGCGGGACAACGAGTTCCTGTTCGCCAACCGCGCAGCCTGCGTTTTGTTTACGGGCGACGCAAACGCCGGTCTCACGGGAACTTCCGTGCTTCCCTATCTTCATCCCGAGGACAGGGGCGCCGGGCTGGTGCATTTGTCCGCTTTGCCCGAGCCCGACGCGCCGTTGGCGGACGCGCGCATTGTCCGGCCCGGCTCCCACGAGATACGACATGCCGAAACCGCCGGCATCATGATAGATTTTCGCGGCGGCCCCGCAACGTTGATTATGCTGCGCGACGTAACGGAACGAAAGCAGGCCGAGGACGCCGTGCGCCGGGAACGCAATCTGGTGCGCGCAATCATGGAAACAAGCCCCGTCGGCATCATCATGATGGACGAAAGCGGCGTCATCATTTTCGCGAACCAACAGGCGGAGCGCATTTTCCGGTTGCAACGCGCCCATATTTGCGAACGCACCTATGATGATCCCAAATGGCGCATTACCGACATGGACGGCGCGCCTTTTGCCGTTGAAAAACTTCCTTTCCACCAGGTGATGCAAACCGCCAAAGTGGTGCGCGACATCCGCTACTCCATCGAGCACGCCGACGGCACGCGCGCAATCATATCCATGGGCGGCGCGCCGCTCTTCGACGCAATGGGCGATCTGGCGGGCGCCGTATTCACCGTTGAAGATGTTACCGCGCAAATTGAAGAAACGCGGGAGCGGGAGCGCCACTGGCGCTGCGTTCAACAACAACAGGCCGCCCTCCTGCAGGTATCCCAGAGCAGAATGTTGCAGGAAGGCAATTTCCGCGAGGCGGCCAAACTGATTGCCCAACGCGCAGCGGACGCCATCGAGGTGGACAGCGTCAGCTTGTGGCTCCTAAAAACAAGCAATACCTGCCTGCGCTGTTCTGTGGCATGGGACAGGATAAGTCAGACGTGGGTCGAACCGCAGGAAATTCAGGCGCAAGCCATTACCAATTACCTCGTAGCGCTGGAAACAGGCCGTTGCATTGACGCCGCGGACGCGCAGAACGACCCGCGCACAAAGGAACTGGGCCCGGGATACCTGCGCCCCGGCAACGTGGGCGCATTATTGGACGTGCCCATAAAAGTGGGCGGACGCCTTGTGGGCGTCCTCTGCCACGAGCATCGAGGCGCGGCGCGGCAGTGGCAAAGCGACGAGATTCAGTTCGCCATCGAGATGGCGGAACAGGCCGGACAGGCCTATGCCGCGGAAGAACGCCGCCGGGCGGAAGAGGAGCGGCGCGTGTTCGAGGCAAAACTGCAGCACACCCAGAAACTGGAGAGCTTGGGCATTCTCGCAGGCGGCATCGCCCATGACTTCAACAACCTGCTCATGGCGATCATCGGAAACGCGGAACTGGCGCTTATGGATATTTCCCACGCCAATCCCGCCCGGAAAGCGGTCATGGAAATTGAGGCCGTGTCCCGGCGCGCCGCCGACCTGTGCCGCCAAATGCTGGCCTATTCCGGGAAAGGACGCTTTGTTGTGGAACCGATTAGTCTGAACGACGTCATTTCCGAGATCGGCCACATGCTTGACGTGTCCATTCCAAAAAATGTGGTCCTTCGTTATGATCTCGCGGCGGGCATTCCCGCCGTCGAGGCGGACGTATCGCAAATGCGGCAGGTGCTGATGAATCTCGTGATAAACGCCGCCGAAGCCATTGGCGACAAGGAGGGCATTATTACCGTTAGCACGTTTTCCATGTACTGCGATCAACATTACTTCGAACGAACCAATATCCACGAAGACCTGCCAGACGGCGATTATGTGGGCATAGAGGTGGCGGATACGGGCGAAGGCATGAACGAGTCAACCGTGGCAAAAATCTTCGACCCCTTCTTCACCACCAAATTTACGGGACGCGGATTGGGGCTCGCCGCGGTAATGGGCATCGTGCGCGGCCATCGCGGCGCGCTCAAGGTCTACAGCGAGATGGGCAAAGGCACCACGTTCAAGGTGTTGTTCCCCGCCAGCAAAAAATCCGCCATTACCTATGAAACGGAAAACAATGGGGAAACCGTCTGGAAAGGCGACGGCACTGTGTTGCTTGTGGACGACGAAGACGTGTTGCTTGCGGTAACATCGAAAATGTTGAACCGGCTCGGCTTTGAAGTGCTGCTGGCGTCAAACGGCGAAGACGCGCTGGAACTGTTCCGGGAAAACACCGAAAACATTTGTTGTGTGATCCTCGACCTGACCATGCCGAATATGAACGGCGAAGAATGTTTCCGTGAACTGCGACGCATACGCCAGGATGTGCCGGTAATCCTGTGCAGCGGATTCAATGAACAGGACGCCACACAGCGCTTCGTGGGCAAAGGATTGGCGGGATTCATTCAGAAGCCATACCGTTTCAACACGCTGTCCGCCAAACTCCGCGAAATCCTCGGCGACTGACAAATGCAGGACTATTTCGGATGCGCGTCCAACGCCATGAGATATTCGGCAAGTCCTTCCTCCACGGCGCTCCAGGTCTGGCCTTCAACCTCGGTCAAGTCCCAGACCCAGTGCAGCGAACCCTGATAGCCCATGTCGTAGGCCTGTTCGACCATCTCACGCATCATTGTCTTGGCCTCTTCAATGGTCTTGTTCTTGAACACGCCGTATTCGCCGACAATGACGGGTTTGTTGCTTCGCCTGACGGCGTCCCGCTCATGCGCTTCCGGGCGCACCTGCGATGTGCCGTCCCACGGGTAAATATGAATGTCAAGGAAATCGAGTTTGCTGTCCGCCCCGGCGAGCACGGAAGGACGGGGCGGACGACGCGGGTCGCGCGCGTCGGGAAGCAAATAATTGACCGGCGGACGCGCGTGGGCGTCGCTTGTCCACATGCCGATGGTGGTGAGCGCGTCGGGCGCAACGGACTTGACCGCATCGGCAAGCGCGTTGCACCAGTGCAGGATGGCGGCGTCGTAGCAGGCCTGCCGTTGTCCGTTGTCGCTCATGTCATAACTGCGCCCCGTGAGGGTAATGACCGCGCCTGAACCCATGTTGAACGGGCCTTCCGAATGTTTCACAAAGGCCTCATTGGAAAAAGACCAGCCCAACACGGCGTTCAGCAATTCTGCGTCGGCGTCTTTCACATACTGCACGAAATCCTTCACCGCCTGCGCCTTCGCGGCGAGCGGGCCGGGCGACAGATAATTCCGGTTATAGCCCGTTATGTCCGGTGTGGGCAACGCCGCATCCGCGCCTTCGGAAATGATATTGTAATACGCGTTGTGCGGCGTTTCGTCAAGAATGGGCACGACATACAACCCGTGATTCGCGCAACGCCGCAGGAAGTCCACGAAATTTTCCATGTAAGCCGGATTCAGCCCCTCGCCGTCCGGCGCCGCCGTAAACCCCGTGTCATTCTGAACGCCCCATGCCCACACGCGAATGGTGTTCGCGCCCGTCGCCGCCAGCCGCGACAGCAATAATTCCATTTCCTCCCCGTTATAGTGTCCCACATTAAACACGGCATGCCAACCGCCGCTGATTTCAGACAACACCGTATGGTTGAAGCCAAGCGGCACAAACCGCTCCCCGGTATCGCGGTTGACAAACCCGGCAACCCCCGAATCATCGGTCTCCACGCCAATGGCGGGCAGGGGCGCCCCATGCAGCAGCGCGGCGGTCATGCATACAATCATCAAGGCCATGATTTAACGCTCCTTATTCTCATGACGCCGAGTATGACACGACATGCCAAAAAGAAGCAACCGTCGTACCTATCTGGCAGGCCGTATATGATGCCCGAATAACAGCGTGGGCCCGTCATTCCCGCGCCGCATGGACGCAACCGGCGTCTGGCCCCTGTGTGACGGCTTTTCGCGCCACCGTATTTACGATGCTTCGAACAATCTGGTATACTACGTTTGGTTTGAATTGTACCCGAAGGGCGTTGGGTGTCTGGAATCACGGGAAGATTGGACGTTGACAGCCGGGGCGTTGCCTGCAAGGCAGTCTTTCGTATCACAACCATCCGGGAGAACCGATATGGATTTACCAAAAAAATACCAGCCGGCAGAAATGGAATCTCGTTGGCGCGACTGGTGGGAAGACGCTAATCTTTATGCGTGGGACCCGTCAAAAGAACGGAAAGACTCGTTCGTAGTGGATACGCCGCCGCCCACCGTCAGCGGCTCGTTGCACGTGGGGCACATGTTCAGCTATTCCCATCAGGATTTCATCGTGCGCTATCAGCGCATGACCGGAAGAAACATTTTTTTCCCCATCGGCTGGGATGACAACGGCCTGCCCACGGAACGGCGCGTACAGAATATGTACAACGTCAAATGCGAGCCGCACATCCATTATGATCCGGAGTTCAAGGCGGAACGGGGGCGCAAAGGCGTGCCCATGCCCATCAGCCGCAAAAATTTCATTGAATTGTGCGATATCGTCACCAAAGAGGACGAGGCCGCCTTTCGCCGGCTCTGGAGTCGTCTGGGGCTCAGCTATGACTGGGCGCTTGAGTACGCCACCATTGACGAACATTGCCGCCGCACCTCGCAGGCCAGCTTCCTTGACATGCTCCGAAAAAATGAGGTGTATCAGGACAACCGGCCTGTCCTGTGGGATGTGGACTTTCAGACCGCCATCGCTCAGGCAGAGGTGGCGGAC
>DSBB01000528.1 GCA_011046175.1 Candidatus Hydrogenedentota bacterium
TCTTTGAGGTTTTCCAATTTCGTGGGGTCGGGGTGGTGGTTCGGGAAATTCCCGTCCACTTCGCAATGCAGCGGAATGACCTCGCAGCCCAGCGCTTCATACAAGGGCGCGGCGACAATACCGCCCACGCCGTTGCCCGCGTCCACCACAACCTTCAAGTTGCGCTTCAGGCTGACGCCACGCTTTATCCGCGCCATGTATTTGTCGAAGATGTTCATGCGCGTGATGGTGACGGGCTTGCCTGAGAGGGGGAACTGGCCTTTTTCGGCGATGCGCATCAGCTTCTGTATCTCCGCGCCGTAAATGGTGGTTTTGCCCACGGCGACCTTCATGCCGTTGTAGTCTTTCGGGTTGTGGCTTGCCGTCAGCATCAGGCCGCCGTCCACCTTCATGGTATTCAGCGCGTAGTACAATACCGGCGTGGGCGCCATGCCGATGTCAATCACATTCACGCCGCACGCGGCGATCCCGTCAATGACCGCCGCCGACAGCGCTTTGCCGGAGAGGCGCCCGTCCCGTCCCACCACCACGGTGTTGTATTTCTTTTTGCCGCGCAAATAGGCGACGTACGCCATACCCAGCGTTTCCATGACGGATTCATCCAGGTCCGTTCCAACGATGCCGCGTATGTCGTATTCTCGAAAAATCTCGGGATTGATGGATGCCATGATGGGTTGTTCTCCTTCAAGGTTGAAATAAGGCACATGTTTAAGCAAATGGTATCCTGCGAATCTTATCATGATGGAACAGCGCATTCAATTTGCAATACGCCGGAACGCGAAACCTGAAAAAGCAATCCAACGCGCCCTTTGTCCATCACCCACATGAATATTTCCATCGCACAACATGCCGCACATCTTGTTTTTGATCGCGGTTAATGGCTGGTTTCGCCTGCTCACGAAAGGATTATAAAATCGTTTTTACCGCTCTCATCAGCGCGTCCAGCGTCTCTGCATGATTCAATCCGTCGCATTGGACGGTAATGTCGGCGTAACGTTGATACAGCGGGATTCTGGCGGCATAGAGATCGGCAAGGCCCTGTCCGGATGCGCGTACGATGCCCCGGTGGTCAATGTCCGTGGCGCGCGCTTCAAGCGCCGGATAAGGAAGTTGCAGATAAACACAGCAACCGTTCGTTTTCAAATGCTGCATGGCGGCGGCGCTGTAAACCACGCTTCCGCCTGTGGCAATGACATAACCGCGGCACTCCAACCCGAGCACATACCGCTCTTCAATGCGTTGAAGCGCGTCGGAACCTTCTCGGTCAATGATTGTTTGCAACATGCGTCCCTCGCCGGTCTGTATGGCGATATCAGTATCCAGAAAAGGTCGCGCCAGCATCTTTGCAAGCACCACGCCCACGCTGCTCTTGCCGCTCCACGGCATACCGATAAGGACAATGTTCGTTTCCGGACGCAAAGACAAATTCACGGTTGATTCTCCAGCGCATTCGTTCATCATAATGGTATGTGTCGCCGCCGCCGCATGGAAGCCAACCCTCAAGTTGGCGCATGAACCGGCAATGCTATATAGTAACCCCCGCAGCATGACAATTAAAAATATGCGACAGGAGAAAACAGATGATTGCGTCTTTACGGATGCCTTTTATGCTTGCGCTGTTGTGCCTCGCGGCGCACGGCCAGCCGTCGGCCTTTCTGCCCGAGGGCGACGCGACGGATTGGGAGCGCGCCGCGCCGGCGGACGAGTCGCTTCCGGAAAATCCCGTGGAACGGTTTATCATTTCACAGCCCATACCCGCAAAAGTCGCGCAATTGATGCTGGTCACTTTGGAAGGCGTCACAGGACCGTCGGTAAATGACGCCGCTCTTTTCAAAACGTGCCTGCCCGGCGGCGTGGCGCTGCCTCACGCGTTTAAGCCCGGAACCGTCGCCGCTTATGTCAACACACTGCGCGAGGTGGAACGGGCAAGCGGTGTGCCCATGCTCATCGGCGCCGACCTTTATCAGCTTACCCGCGCCACACGCACCACGCCCACGAGTTTTATCCAATTGCCCTCGCTGCTGTCCATCACCGCCGCGGGCGAAGACGCCACCACGCGGCGGCTGGGCCGGTTCATGGCGGAACACGCCCGCGGCATGGGTTTCAACCTTCACTTGGGACCGCCGCTTACACTCGCCTCCACACTGGATAATGCGGTTTCCTCCATCCAGACCTTCGGCAGCGATCCCCGCTTCGCCGCAGAAGCAGGCGTCCTGTTCCTGGAAGCCTTCAATGAAGCCGGCGTTGTAATGATGCCTCTGGGTTATCCCGGCGGTGACGCGAACCGGACGGGGCGCAGCGCCGCCGTATTGACCACGCCCCGCCCCGCGCTGGCCGCGTCGGATGCGTTGCCCTACAATGAACTCGTGAGATGTGGAGCGCGGATGATGCATGTGGGCAATACCCTCGTGCCCACGCTGGACATGGAGAACCGCCCCGCAAGTTTGTCGCCCGTGGTAATCAAGGAACTGCTGCGCGACCAAGCGGGGTTCGAGGGGATTATTGTGGCCGGACCGATGGACGATGACATAATCCAGAGCCGCTACGATACAAGCGAGGCGGCGGCTCGGGCCATTCTCGCGGGCGCGGACATGGCGTTCTGGAACAACAGCCTGCTGCCCGTGATGCGGTCGGTGGAAAGAATATCGCGTCTTGTTGAACAGGGCGCCATCACGGAGGCACGGATTAACGAATCGTTACGCCGCATCCTCACGCTCAAGCAGGAACTGGTCATCCCGGAGAAAGCCGTTGCCGAACGACAGGCCCAACAAATAAGCCGTCAAAAAGAATTGATCAAGGAATGTCTGCAAATCGAGCGGCGCGCCATCACCCTTATCAAAAACAACGGCAATGTGCTGCCGCTTCGCAAAAAGGACAGCGCCCCCCTCGTGGTCACCGGCGTGACCGGAGTCGAGGAACTTTATGAATTGCTTGGCAAACAGATGAAGCCGGTATCACGTCAAAGAATCACCACCGCCCGGCACATCGGTGAAATTCAGCGTTTCGAGATTGAACGGCTCACAAGGAATATCTCGGGCGCGCGCACATTGGTCTGCGTCCTTACCGACAGTGTGCGCGTGGAGACGCAAATCGAGCTGATGCGCGCACTGAAAGGCACGACGCAAAATCTTGTTGCCGTCTATCTTGGCAATCCCCGTAATGCGGCGCGTCTTGCCGACGCCGACGCCATACTGCTTGCGTATTGCGAGCCCGTCATGATTACGCAAACCATGAACGCAATGGCAGACGTCCTCATGGGCAAAGGGCCGGTGTCCATCCTGCCCCTGACCGGTGAGATACGTCTGCGCGTAGGAGAAACGCGCTCGTTCAACGCTTACGAAATAGTGCGCGCGCCTTCAGGCCGCCTTCCCATCACCCTGTCCAAAGAATTTCCCGCCGGTAGTTTCGCACGGTATAACCCCGAAGAAGCCATCAAGCGCATAGAATGGGACTTCGCCGGAAAAAGCATTCGCAAAGAAGCCGTAGATCACACTTTCGATACCCCGGGAACCTATCCCGTAACTCTGACAGTTACTGACACGCATAAGGATGTGCAGACACGGACGTTTAATGTTATTGTGAGTGACAATTAAAGCAGTGTCTAATCTTGAAATCTCAGATTGCGACATCAAGTTGTGGATGAGACCGAGCCGACCCGTTTCGCCTATCGCGCCCGCTACCTCGGCAAAACCCCTCAAGTTTGGCCCCTTTGGCAATCCTGTCACTAGCATTGTCAACGTGTGAGAAGATAAACAGCGGCGGCGAACCGGAATGGGGCTGTGTCAAAAAAGAGGGCGACTGGAACGTGTTGCGCACCGTGCGGATTTGTGCTACTATGCGGGGGATGCGACAAGGTAATGGTGGACATGGGACTCCAAAAGGCTGAGGGGTGAAGTGAAAAGGAATAGGTGATGCATATTGTTTGGACAGAATATCTGCAGTATCGTGCTGCGTTACGCGGATTCGATCTTGCTGTTGTCGATCACATTGTGCGATACTCAAGTGAGCGGTATTTGGACCATGTAACAGGCAGCCGCATAGCGGTTGGGCCCCATGGCAGCATATTGGTAATGATTCCATACGACGCTGAAAACGATATAGTGACACCGATAACGGTACATGCCACGACACGGGCACAAATAAATGCACGCCTTAAATCAGGAAGGTTTAGTCATGAATAATCCACAGTTGTCCTATTTTGAAGGGGAAGATATACTGCATCTTGTCATATCAGATGCGCCTGAAGCCGGTAGTGTTGAAGTAAGTCCCAATATCACGGCGGAGCTTGATGATCAGGGCGCAGTCATCGGCATCGAAATACTCCAGGCAAGCACGTTTCTGAGAGACTCCATTCTGGAAACGGTGCAGGGGCGCCTGCTTGAGTTGCCCCGTGCCAGTTCCGGTTAAGCCTGTCAAATGAAACGTAGTGGTAATGTGTTTCAACAAGTGTGCGATTTCGCCGCATTGGAACAGGCGGCCTATCGGGCGTTCCGCGCCAATCGCAACAATGGCGATGCGTTGCGGTTTATGTTTTATCTGGAACCGGAACTGTTTCGGCTGCAGAGGGAATTGCGGGGTGGCGTATACCAGCCGGGTGCGTATCATACATTTACCATCCGGGAACCCAAGGTAAGACATATCGCGGCAGCGCCTTTCCGGGACCGTGTGGTGCATCATGCAGTGTGTGCTGTTCTGGAACCTGTTTTTGAACAATGCTACATTCATGATTCCTACGCCTGCCGTAAGAATAAGGGTAGCCATCGTGCAATGCAACGTGCCACATTATTTGCCCGGCATAACAGGTGGTTTCTGAAGTGTGACGCGGCAAAGTATTTTGAATCGGTGGATCATGAAGCACTCAAGGCCATTGTACACAGGCTGTTCAAGGACAAGCATTTTCTGCGTCTTCTGGAACAAATCATTGAGCATAATGCACCCCATAATGCACCGGGTAAAGGCTTGCCCATTGGCAATCTCACAAGCCAATACTTTGCAAACCTGTACCTTGATGTACTGGACCACAATATCAAGGAACAACTGCGGGTGAAGCATTATGTGCGGTATATGGATGATTTCCTGTGCTTTTCAGATAGCAAAGAATCCCTACACATTATTCTTGGACAGGTTAAGATGTTTCTGGAAGAACATCTTCATCTTTCCCTGAAACCAAATAAATGTTACGTGGCTCCAGTGACGCAGGGGATTCCTTTTCTGGGGATGCGTATCTATCCCGGAACGGTTCGGCTGTCGCGTCAGTCGCTGGTACGTTGTCGGCGAAAAGTGAAACAACGAGAACAAGAATTTGTCGCAGGACGTATTGCAGAGGAAACACTGATACAAAGCACGGGGCGGTTTAATGACCGTCGAAACCGCCCGCGCCTCGAGCGTCGCCTCACGCGCCTTTACGCCAGGGCGAGAGCGCAATGGCAATACAAAACGCCCTATTACAGGGGTTTTCGCCACAATCTCGAACACAGTCCCCGCCGTCTGGCAACGCTTTACGCCGGTGCGCGGCGCGAAAAATAAAATCCACAGAGTGTTCCGTGCAGCGTGACATCAAACTGAATATATCACCTTCTCGATCCGCCACCATCGTCCATTGCGTCCCGGACGGCGGGCTGGCAACTGAAAGGACGCTGCGACCCCAGCGATCGGGCTCCGAAGAATAGTTGCCGCTCTTTTTTGTTGCCGCTTCTTTTTCTTGCGTTGCGCCACACTGCCTTTTGCCTGCTCGCGCGCCCAGCGCTCCTGCCCAAATAATCCCATCACGGTTAGTTCGGGCGAGGACGCGTCGTTCCATCTTTCTATACGCATGGCGAGACACGTATGGGCAAGAAATCCTTGACTGGTCTTAAGCGTTAACGGCCCCATGCCCGAGATTTTATCGCGTTGCGAAAAGGAACACTCCGTAGTATCCTCCAGCAATAGATATTCACCCGCAGCCGTACAGGCTCGGCGTGTTTTTTCCAAGTGCGGTTGAAGAATATCCAAATGTTTTACCTTCTTGTTCTTGAAAAAACGATAAGCGCCTTTTAGTTCAGGCTTATCTGTGATGGTTCTGGTAAGTGTACCACAGGGATTCTCTCGAATATGAGCTGCGGTCGAAACAAGTCGGCGATTCAAACGCGCATCCGACAAATTAACGCCACCAAATTCCCTGCTTGCCCATGCGTATGCTGTATTCATAAGTTTATCCTTTCCAGCAACTTCTAAAAAAGCACTACATATTGGGTCGCTGAAAATTATACATACAAGATGTGGGTAATGACAAGAATACAATTTCGTAACGAGCCGGAACCGACACCCACGGCGACGTTCAGACACGGAAGTTTAATGTTATAGTTGGCGAATGATAGAAAATTTCTTGATTGAAATTATCATCCCGCCGCCTCGCGCTCGCCAATAATGGGCGGCTCGGCCTTGAATGATTTTACGCAGCGTTCAATCAGGCTCCGTGGGTCGTCGTCAAAAAACATGCGGCTGCCGGTGGGTTTCTCTATGACCGGCAGGAAATCGTCAACATGATCAGCCACGCCGCCCGTGCCGGTGAGCACACCCACTATCCGGCCCTCATCGTAGGCGATGGCAAATTCGCCCAACGTACCGGAACGCCCCCCGACAATAATCACAATGTCGCAGCTGCGCACGCCTATAATCTCGCGACCCATCAACCCCATGCCGGTGAAAACCATGACGTCAATGTTGTCTGTCGGACTGTTGTAGCGGCTTACGTGCTCCTGAATGCTGAGCGCGGGCGACACGCCAATGGTGAGCCCGTCCTTTTCCTTGCAGCCAAGCACGGCATAATGCGGCAGTCCTGGGCATCCTCCCGTCAGAATCGCGCAGCCTTCATCCGCAATGGCGCGCCCCAATTCCTTGCATTTTTCGATGATGCCCGCGTCCATTTTGCCGCCTGCCGAACCCATGACGCCGATTTTTATAAGTCCGCAATACATCATTTCTTCCTACCTTTCCTTTTTGTCAATGTCTGAGACGCAAATTCCGCAAGCAATGCCCGCGCATGATCCAGGCTGACCGCCGAAACAGAACCGTCAAGCAATCGCGCAATCTCCTGTTCCCGTTGTTCGCCTGTCAAACGTTTCACCTGTGCGCCGGCGCGGCCGCTTTCCAAAGACTTGAGCGCCACATAATGCGCCTTCGCCGGTGCGGCAATTTGCGGCAAATGGGTGATGCATATCACCTGACGCTTTTGGGACAAGAGCAACATCTTTTCCGCAACGCGCCGCGCCGTGGCGCCGCCGACGCCCGCATCTATTTCGTCGAAGATAAGCGTGGGCACGGGGTCCTGCGCGGCGAACACGGCCTTGAGCGCCAGCATGATGCGCGACACTTCGCCGCCGGACGCAACCTGCCGGAGCGGCTTCAACGGTTCGCCCTTGTTGGCGGAGAGCATGAACGTCACCTTGTCCAAGCCGTTGCCGCACAAAGGCGTCGCTTCAAAGTGCGTGGCAAATTCCGCGCCGCGCATGTCCAGCGACTGCAACGCCTCGCGCACCCGGGCGTCCATGTCCGACGCGGCCTCTTTGCGCCTTTTCGAGAGCGCTTCGGCTTTCTTTTGAGTTTCGCGAAGCGTCGCATCAACTTCCGCCTTCAATGCGCACAGGCTTTCATCGCGGTTGTCATAAGAGGCCAGCGTCGCCGACGCCCGTTCGCGGTGGGCGAGTATTGCGGCAATGTCCGCGCCATATTTGCGCTTCAAATCGCCAATAAGCGCCAACCGCGCGTTCACCGCATCCAATTCGTCCGGGTCAAATTCCATGCGGCTGGTGTAGGCGCGCAACTCCTCGGCCGCATTTTCGACACGGGCGCGCGCTTCCGAAGCCTGAGCGCGCTGTTCCCCAAACCGCTCGTCAATGTCTTCAAGTTCCTCCAGCGCGGTGAGCGCCGCGTCCAGCGCGTCAATCGCCGCATTGGATTCCGACTCATACAGCGCGGCGTACGCCGTGTTCGCCAGCGTGTAGATTGTCTCCGCGTGATTTATCAGGCGCAGCCGCGCCCGCAATTCTTCTTCTTCGCCAAGGGTCAGGCTTGCGTTGTCAATTTCGTTTATCTCGAAACGTAAAAAATCCGATTGGCGCGCGCGATCGCGGTCGTCCGACTCCAACGCTTCAATCTCACGTTTCAGCTCGTTCAGACGCGCTGCGCCGTCAGCCACTTCCCGCGCCCCGGTCTCCGCCTCGGCATAAGCGTCCAGCAGCCCCAGTTGACATTCCGCGCGCAACAAAGACTGGTGCTCATGCTGGCCGTGCAAGTCCACCAGTTCGTCTCCAATGGCGGCCAGCACGGAAATGGTGACCATTTTGCCGTTTACCTGCGCGCGGCTGCGCCCGTCCGCGGCAACGCTGCGTGACAGGATCAACAGACTCTCATCCGGCGCAATATCCGACTCGTCAAGCAACATCGCCAGCCGGGGCGAAGGCGTGTCCACGCGGAACGCCGCCTCAACAGTCGCCCGGTCCGCGCCGGTCCGGACTGTGTCCGAGGACGCGCGCGCGCCCAGCGCCAACCCCAGCGCGCCCACCAAAACGGATTTGCCGGCGCCTGTCTCGCCGGTGATCACATTGAATCCCGGCTGAAACTCCAAATCCAGCGTATCTATCAGCGCATAATCGCGTATATGAACGACTTCAAGCATAAATTAACCGGAATCTACAACCTTAACCACAGGGCGCGACAGCCCGCTTCCAAAGACTGCTATTGTATCACAGCTGTCCGTCGCGTCCCATACAACCCCTGCCGGTGATTCCAACGATAAACAGGCGCGCGCGTTCCCGCTCCGATTCACTTCCTTATGCGTTTGCGCGCCTCTTCATGATCAGGCTGCAATTCCAAACAACGGGCAAAGTGCTTTTGCGCTTCGTCATGCAATTCCAATTCGGCGTATGCGTCTCCAAGGTTAAAATGCGCCAGAAAATGGTCCGGCGCGAGGTCAAGCGCTTTTTCAAACCACGGGACGGCCTGCCGCGATTCTCCTTTTTGCAAAAGGGCAAATCCCATGTTGTTGGCAATATCGGGATTGCCCGGATTTGCCTCGAAAGCGGCCTGATACTGCGCAACGGCCTCATCGTACGCTTCCTTCCGGAGGAATACATTGCCCATATTGTAACGGGCATGGGGGTCCTGCGGATTGATTTCGAGCGCATTTTCAAACGCTTCCAGCGCCTCGTCGGCACGGCCCTGCTCGAGCAATGCATTGCCCAGATTGTTCCACGCAAGCGTATATTCCGGGTGGCGGGCCAACGCGCGTCGGTAGCATTCTTCCGCTTTGTCATAGTGCCCGCGCAGGAACAATTCGTAGCCCAGATTGTTTTGCGCATAGACATTTCGCGGGTTGGCTTCCGTTGCCGCCCGGTAAAGGAACAGCGCGTCATCGCGCCTGCCCTGTCGCGCAAGCAGATAGCCAAGCTGCAACAACGCCTCATCGTTTGCGGGGTCTGCGGCAATCGCCTTTTCAAATTCAGCAACCGATTGGCTGTGGCCCTTTGCGGCGTATGCAATGCCGCGATGGGTGTGCCAAGTGGAAAGATTGGGCGTGTAGGGAACAACGGGCAGAGATACCGCCACATGGAAAATGACGCCCGCTGCCATCAGAGTGACAACCGCCCTGAACTTTTTCCGCCGCAGGCAATCCATCAGTTGCGCCAGCCCGTATCCCGAAAAGGGCAACAGAAGGGGAACGACGGGGAAACGGTATCTCCCAGCGATGAAAAAGGGGATAATAGAACAAAAATACCCCGCCATGTACACGAGCGTCAATGCAACCGCGGTATTGGCGCCCTGATTGCGCCGTAAAAGGAAGAGAATCATTCCCACCAACGCCGCCGCCAGCACAAGGGGAAATCCCGGAAGCCTAGAGAGCAACGGCGACGCGGCGCGCTCATAATGAATGACCTTGCTGTCGGAAATTTCATGGGGCCCCCAGAAAAACCATGCCTTGCGCAAGGTCAATTTGACGGCCTGCGCGGGCGCATCCCGCCAGAATTCCAACGCGCGCCCCCAGAAATAACGCGACGCATCGGCATAGCCGAATTCCCGCGCGCCGAGTTTTTTCCCCATCCCCCGCACCACACGGGGATAGGTGAAGCAATTCCATTTGTCCACACCGGAAATCTCGTACAAGTCGGGAACGGTCGGCGACACGCCATCAGCGTCCGGGTTGTTGCCAATGTAAGCGTTAATGCCGCCGTAGTAGGAAATAAGCACAAACTCGCCGGCGACAACGTAATTCCGCACCAACGCCGGCGTAATGGTCAACACGCAAACGGCCGGGAATAAGGCGAACCCGGCAAGCGCCCTCGAGTTCGCCGACCGATGTTTGAGCGCAACATAAAAAATCCATGCTGCGACAAACAATCCCACAAGCAGCACATTTGGCCGCAGCAGCGCCCCCGCGCCCAATGCCGCGCCGGCAAGACACAGCGCCCACCAACCGCCACGATCCGCCCAGCGCAACAAGAGGCAAATGGTGGACAAGGCAAGGAACACCTCCCACACCGGCGAATTGAGTTCGCCTTCAAAATAAATGGCCGCCCAATATGTTGCAAGAAGAAAGGACGCCAAAACGCCCGTTTTTGCGTTAAACAAACGACGCGCCAACAGATACACCAGAACAATATTCGCAAGACCCGCCCAAAGCTGCGCGATGCGCGGCGCAAGATAGCTGCCGTTGCACAGCCA
Organism: Candidatus Hydrogenedentota bacterium; assembly: GCA_011046175.1. GTDB lineage: Bacteria > Hydrogenedentota > Hydrogenedentia > Hydrogenedentales > CAITNO01 > SLFT01. The sequence continues at coordinate 10,699 of DSBB01000528.1, forward strand.
ATACACCGCGCCGAGCAAATAGGGATAACCCGGCGGCCTGCCGTAAGGGGCGCTGCGGATTTCCGGGTCGTCGGCGTGGGGCGGCGGCGTCCAGTCGCCCGTAACCAGCGCGCGCGCCCAGTAATCATTCAGCTGCGGATCAAGAACCGGAGAATCAAAATCCGGCCCGCCCGCATTCATCGCCAGATATGCCAGCCTGAGCGCAAGCCCGACGAGCAATGCGGCAAACAACGCAAGTTGCGCTCGCCGCCCGTTATGGTCCATCGAAGTCATGGTGTAAACCGGCGCTCCGGTGACTTGTTGTGATGATTATGTATCGCTCAACTCGACGAAGCGGCCTTCATACGCTTCCGAACCATAATCGAGAAACAGCGGTTCATGCGGCAGCGCCGCGCCGTAAATCAATTCATGCGTCCTGTAAACGCTTCCATTATGCGGGAACATCTGCAACAACTTCGGTTACCGACCATGCGTCATCCACCCATAGGCCGTAAATGGCAACCTCCGGATACCAGGAGCGCAGCAACTTGATGGACGCCTCCAATTGCTGCATCTGCTCCTCTTTCTCCACGGGGTTGCCCGCGCAATCATAATGACTGACAACGGCAAAGGCCACGGCGTGGTGTTTGCGCAGCGATATATCGCATCGCGTCTTAATGGTTTCCACTCGCGGATCAGTGTTCTCCGCAAGGAGTTTGATGGGCCCAGGCTCCGTTATGGCGTCTACATAGTCCACGCCAAGCGTCTCTTTTAAGTAGTTGATTACCGGCTCCTGCGTGCGCCCGTCCATACAGTTGACGGCGCCCGCAAATGTCCCTTCTGCCATGAGTGGTCTCCTTCAGTTCAAAGGCATAGGTATGTTGTTACGCTTTGCCTTGGTTGGCGACCGCTTCGGCGGCCTGGCGCACTGTTTCCGGGTCGCCAAGGTAGCGATGGCCGAGCGGCTTCAACGAATCGTCCAAATCATAAACCAACGGTATGCCCGTGGGTATGTTCAATCCGATAATGTCACCCTCAGAAATCTCATCAAGGTGCTTTACCAATGCGCGCAGACTATTGCCGTGCGCCACAATAAGCACTCGCTGCCCCGCCTGCACCTGCGGGGCAATAACGTTCTCCCAATACGGCACAAATCGCGCCACCGTATCTTTCAGGCTTTCGGTGAGCGGGATTTCGTCTTTGCTTAATGCCGCATAGCGACGGTCATGAGCGGCATTGCGCGAATCGCTCTCCTCCAAGGCCGGCGGAGAAATATCATAGGAACGGCGCCAGATTTTCACCTGATCCTCGCCGTGCTTCGCCGCCGTTTCAGATTTGTTCAAGCCCTGCAACGCGCCGTAATGCCGCTCGTTCAACCGCCAGTTGCGCACCACCGGCAACCACATCTGGTCCAATTCATCCAGCACGTGCCACACGGTGCGAATGGCCCGTTTCAATACGGAAGTGTATACACGATCGAAGTCGAAGCCCTCTTCGCGAAGCGTCTTGCCCGCCGCATGCGCCTCCTGATTGCCTTGCGCGCTCAAATCCACATCGGTCCAGCCTGTAAAACGATTCTCAAGGTTCCATGTGCTTTGGCCGTGCCGAATCAACACCAATTTATGCATCATGTTTCTCCTGTAATCAAAGACAATACAACCACTTTTTTTCAACAACACCCTGTTCGCGACGCCTTATACGGTTTTCTCCGAAAAACGCCGGCCATTCATGTGGCGGCGGACATGAAAACTCACGCCATGAACGCTGAATTGGAACACAACAAAACGTGACAAGCATCACGCTTCCACCCGTAAAAACATTTCCCGCGCGTTGCGGCAATCAACAAAAACCGGCCAGATGATTTGAGCCGAAAAAGAACCCCGCCAATTCGTCAAAGGAAGCGTCCTCATGCTCGATACTCAACACCCCGTCATAGCCGATGCGACGCAGGTGTCCGATATATTCTCCCCAATTGATGCATCCGTAGCCGGGGATAACATAACGCCACCAGCCGTCGGCATAGACGCCCGCATGAGCCCGTTTGGCGTGGTCAATCAACGTGTCCTTTGCGTGCGTATGGAAAATGCGATCCTTGAACATGCCGAGCGGCGCGATGTGATCGCAGCCTTGATGAACAAGATGGGACGGATCGTAGTTCAAGCCGAAATGTTCGTCTGGAATCGCTTCAAACAACGCCTCAAATGTGTCTATCCCCTGAAGACAGGTCTGGAACCAGTTCTCGACGGCGATTTTGACGCCCTTTTTGCGCGCATGCTCCAGAATCGGCTTGAACGCGCCCGGCAACACCTTCTTGATGGTTTCCTCTTTGCTCATGCCCGGCGCGGGAAAGCCCGTCAACATACACACCACCGGAACGGACAACATGTCCGCAGCGTCAATGATTTTTTTCGCGGTCGCCTGCACCGATTTCAACTTTTTGGGCACAGTGATGTCGCACGTGTAATAGCAAAGGGAACTGATGGACAGCATGGCGTCATCCAGCGCCATCAAAATTTGCGCGCGCCGTTTCTTCGTGAGCTTGGTCGCGTCAATGTGAGGGCTTCCCGGATGCGCGGGTATCTCCAGCGAATCTATGAAGGAATCCTCTATAAGTTCGCACACTTCTTCCAACGAATAGTTGGAAAGCGGCGTCGTCAACATGCCTATGTCCATATCAGTTCTCCTTAATGGTTTGGATGCGCCTCAAATCAGTTTTCTCGAAACGGCGAAAGAGCAACCGGATGCCAATACTTCACAACCACGCTGTTTTTCAACCAACAGCCCTGTTTTCCTGAAACGACAGTATAACACACATAGTGATACCGACAATAATTGTCAACGCCCCGCCGACCCGTCACTAACCCGGATATTTCATCGGGTTTCGCCGTGAGCCTGCGAAGATTACGTCAGAGCAGATGCTTTGCGCGGGCCGACGGCTGACAGTGTATCGGGACACGTCGAAGTCGCCGGGCAAGCAAAGCGCCTGATATGGCGTAAGATTCGCGGGCGCAACAGAAATCCGGTGGAATATTCGGGTTAAAACGCCTCCACCTCAAAAAACAATCCCGGCATGCGCAAGTATTCAAGAAGAACCGCGCTGTTCCGACCGATAATGCGCACAAGCCGAAGGTTGTTAAATTCGTCGCCCACCCGCGCCTCCAACTTTTCAACGGTCCCTCTTTGGCGGTCAACCAGCTCCAAAAATACATAGGCGTCGTCTTTCTCATGGTCGTCGAGAAATCCGCGAACTCGCACAACGGGACGCTCGAGAATGACGTCGGCGCGCTCACCGAGACGCTTCAACAAATGACTTTCCATGGAAAGCAGCTCGATGGCGTCTATGCAGGTTAACACAATTTTGTACCGTTCCTGCGACGCCGCGCTCTTGGCGATTTCCATGACCTCATAGCCCAATTCGCGAAGCGCTTCCCGGCCAAAATCCGTGTCGCCGTAATTGACAATGGCCGTTCGCAGCGAGGCCATTATCTGTTCGCGCTCAAAATCGCTCAATCCGCCCGTGTTCAGCGCCACTATGTTGCGCAACGGCCCGATAACGGGCCTGACGAGGCCAAGCACTTCTTCCTTGGTTTGCGGCCCAACCGGTTCGGGTTCCGGCGGCGGCGCGTCACGCAGCACATTTTCACATCCCGCAAATATCAACACACATAACAGAGCAAAGAAAACCACCACGCGCATAGTACAAATCCTTCATTTGGTCACCACACAACACATCACTCCCATATACTATAACAAAGCCTGCGTCAAAATTGCTCATTTGAGCCTTTTTTGAATCCGCCCAGCGTGAAAACATCCGAAAAACCTTGCAATTACAGGGGTTTTGCTGCTACAATGCGCCCGTTGCCGGGATGGCGAAACAGGCAGACGCACCGGACTCAAAATCCGGCGGTAGCGATACCGTGAGGGTTCGACTCCCTCTCCCGGCACCATAGATGATCGTATCGAAAACATTCATATTCTCGTTATTGTGTAGCTGTCCAGCAGGGATTTGCATGTCCTGCTGCAACCTCTCGTATATCATAAAATGACAGGCATTGAGTAGTGAGCCGTATCTATAGTGATCCCTGCCGGACAGTTACGTTATTTTTTTCTTTTGTCCCGATTTTTCTTTATTGGTGTGTGTACCGGCTATTACGAACAAGAAACCGGTATGGCACAATAGTTGATGTTACAAAGTTTCCGCAGAAAAGCAGGAAGGGATTTCTGCCTACCGCTGCGTGACAAGCAAACGACATGCCGGGAACAGAAAATTGTCGGCGTGTACTCATCGTATGCCTTGCAGGGGCATGGATGCGGAGGAATTGTCATGGCGCAAAAGAAAAAAGTAACGTTGAAAAAGTCCACCACAGAAAAGAAGGCCCCGTCCAAAAAGCCGGTTGCCGGCAAGGCCAAGGTGAAACGCGCCGGTAAGGCCACGGTGAAACCCAAAGCCAAAACAGCGCCCAAGCCCAAACCGACGGTGAGACCTAAAACCAAGACAGCGGCCAAGCCCAAACCGACAGTGAAACCCAAAACCAAGACAGCAGCCAAGCCCAAGGCCACGGTCAAGCCTAAAGCCAAGACAGCGGCCAAGCCCAAGGCCACGGTCAAGCCTAAAGCCAAGACAGCGGCCAAGCCCAAGGCCACGGTCAAGCCTAAAGCCAAGACA